>JAAXKN010000010.1:9607-14490 GCA_025612375.1 Ignavibacteria bacterium | reverse complement strand
TCAGCCAGAAGCACTTTTGTCTGATTAAATTTCTTTCCTTCTTTGAGGGACTTAAATACAAGTTTCTTTCCCGTTTTTCCATCCAGCACGAATAAATTACTGTCGTAGTCATTTACTCCGAATACTTCGGGGTAGCCGTCTTTGTTTATATCAAGATATGAAAGAGGCTTCTGAATTTCATTTTCGGTTGAAGTTTCCCACACTGTGCTGCAGTCCTTTTCATTCATGCAGTAAACACTGTGATCAACCGAGCCGGCGTATATGAGCAGGTTATTCGTCGCCTTGTCGTCATAATAATAGCAGTTAACAAATAACTTTGAATTATTCTGGCTTAGGTCGTCAAACTTTTCAAATTGTACTTCGTCTTTAACCAGCCTGCCCGATGAGGGGTCAAACGTAAAGTAATCCCCGGACATTGTGAATACCCCTATATACTCTCTGTTATTTTTTTTGTATGGATTAATGCAGGTAATAACATTAGGCATGGAGCTGATTCTGATTCCGAGCAGCTTTACCGGCTTGTCCGGCAGTTTAACACTCCAGGCAAGCATATTTTTCTTTGTGTCGAATTTCGAAATCTCATTGCCTTCAGATGTGTAATAAATGTCCGAGTTGTAAAAAGCTATCCTCCCAAGGTTTTTTTCTTTGTTTTCCTTTTTTATATTCAGAATCTCTTTGTTCGTGGTGACGTCGAATATATAAATAAATTCCGGCGTAATGGCGGCTATAACATCTTTCCCGCCAAGTTTACCATCTGAAATTTTATAAATATTCTTTCTGTCCCTGTTAACCTCATCCGATTTATAATCCGAGAGGCTAAGATATTTCAGCCTGCTGTCGGAAAAATAAAGCTTCCCGTTTCTTATGAATGAATCTTCAATATCGAGATCAGGTGTGGAAGGCAATGTCATCAGGCGGTTAAAGGAGTTGTCGTAGAGGGCAAGATAAAGGCTTTTATTTATTGCCTCGCGTGTTACTATATAAATTTTATCATCATCCGTATTCTTCAGAACATTGAATTCAGCCAGATACCCGGGACCGCCGGCTGCGTATTCCGTCTTGAATTTAAGGTCCTGTGAAAACAGAGTGCCCGTCAGGAAAAATAAGAGAAAAGCATTTCTTAACATTTTGCAAAAACTCCCGCATAGTGATATAGAAAATATTTTATAAGGCTATAATAATTTTCGGGCTTTTGGAAATGCAGAACAGATTACAATCGGAAACTTTGGTGAACGGACGTCTTTTTATATAGTTGAATAATGCCGAGGGCAAAATAATAAAAATTAAAGAAAAACAAAATTCACGGCAGAATCAGCTCATAGTAATAAAAAATGCTGCCGGGTTAATGGCTGAAATAATTCACTTTCAATTTGGGGCGTAATTTATATTATTAGATAGTCCCCCTGGACTCGAATATTGTTCTTTGTGCATGTTTTTAACAGGGAATCTTATATTTTTCTTATTTTATGCGCCTGCTGCCCGCTTAGCTCCGGTTTTGTCTGCTAAATATATCCCTTAAACTGCATTTTCTTTTTAGATGTGTGTCATTTATAAGATTTATCCATTTTTTTAAAAATGGAGGAGTTTATTCTGTTATTGTTACAAGGATAAAACTATGGATGTATATTCAGACGGGAGCAGTCCAAAGAATAAATTGTTTACCCGCTTTCTTCCGGTTTTTTTCCGTTTTCCTGCCGGCTGCCTTAAAGCGGTCTCACTTAAAGTTGTCTCAGTTGAAAAGGGGTTTAAGATTATAAATAAAATTGTAGTTAAAAGATTTAAGGAATTGAAAGAATGGGGTGCCGTCTTCAGGAATATTCCGAAATTTGTCAGACTGTCCTGGAAAGGAAACCCAAGGCTTATTATAACCGGCCTGGCACTAAGGGTACTATATTCCATACTCCCCATTGCAATTCTGTTTCTCGGCAAGCTGATAGTAGATGAAGTAATAATGGTTGTTCAGGAAGGGCAGACCCATCCTCCGACACAGCTGATTGTATATATATCAATTGACTTCTTTTTGTACATAGCTTCCTCGTTTGTAAACCGCGGCCTCCAGGCAAATAACCGCCTCGTTTCAGAATTCTATGTTAACCATTCCTCTATTATGGTAATGGAACATGCTGCAGAACTGGACCTTGATAAGTTTGAAAATCCCGAGTTTTACGATAAGCTCCACCGTGTAAGGTTTTACAGCCAGGCAAGGGCCGACTCTTTAATTGATATTTTTGACCAGGCACAGGACACCGTTATATTTATATTTCTTCTGCTGGGCATTATTACTTTTAACCCCTGGCTTGTCCTTTTGCTCATTCTGACTTCAATTCCATCTCTATTGTCTGAATTTTATTTCAACAGGGAAAACTACTGCTTTATTGAAGAGTCCACGCCTGAAAAAAGAGAACTTGAATACCTCTCCGAAATCAGCACAAGCAGCACAACGGTAAAGGAAGTAAAAGCCTTCGGGCTTTCAGACTTTTTCCTCAAACAGTTCCGCATACTCTCAGGCAGGCACTATGAAAGGAAAAAAATCATTACATTTAAGAGGACCCGCTGGAGCCTTTTCTTTTCTTTCCTGAGCAGCCTGGGCTACTACGGAAGCTACATTATTGTTGTGGCCTCAACTATCAGAGGCGCAATTTCAGTCGGCGGCCTAACATTCTTCTTCGGCTCCTTCGAGTACCTGAAGGAGATACTTGAGGCGTCATTTGACAGGATTTCAAAAATTGCACAAAACTCGCTTCATATAAGGGACTACTTTGACTTCTTGAATATAAAGCCGCTCCCGAAAACGAAAGAAAGCTTCAGGCCCTTTCCAAAGCCTGTTCTGTTCGGCTTTACTTTTCAGGATGTGGGCTTTAAGTATAACGGCTCGGATAAGTGGATTATACGCCACCTCAGCTTCAGCATAAGTCCAAAGGAGAAGCTTGCCATTGTAGGTGAAAACGGGGCCGGAAAAACAACTATTACAAAACTCCTTTGCAGGCTTTATGACCCTACGGAAGGCACAATTTACCTGGACGGGCATGACATAAAAGAATATGACCCTGATGAATTAAGAAAGGAGATCGGAATCATTTTTCAGGATTTCAACCGCTACCAGATGACTGTAGCCGATAACATAGCCGTGGGAAAAATTGAGCAGAGGGATAACCTTGAGATGATAAAGCATTCGGCCCAAAACGGCATGGCCGACAAGTTTATAGATAAGCTCCCTTCGGGCTACAATCAGCACGTGGGAAAAAGATACTCTAAAGGCATTGAGCTCTCGGGCGGGCAGTGGCAGAAACTCGCCCTCTCGCGCACATTTATGCGGAACGCTCAGCTGGTAATCCTGGATGAACCTTCGGCTTCTCTTGATCCTAAAACCGAGTATGAGCTTTTCCAGAGGTACATTAAGCATACTCAGGATAAAATGGTTGTCCTTATTTCACACAGGTTCTCCAACGTCCGCATTGCCGACCGCATTATGGTCCTGGATAAAGGCGTATGTGCCGAAATCGGAACGCACAGTGAGCTCCTTGGAAAGCAGGGCATCTATGCCGATATGTTCAACCTCCAGGCACAGGGCTACAAGTAAAGTAACCCTCATAAAAACATTTGACTTTAGCAGATGCAAAACTGCTGTGGGAAAAATATCCTTTTTACTTCAGAAGCATCATCTGCTTTGTTTTTGTGTATCCTTCGAAGAACATTCTGTAAAAATAAATACCTGAAGATGAATTTTTATTATTCCACACAGTTAAATGCTGCCCGCCTGAAAAATATCCGTCCACAAGCACATCAATCACTCTCCCATAAATATCCAGTATTTCCATCCGTACATTTCCGCTTTTCGGAATGGAGAACTGAATGGATGTTGAAGGATTAAAAGGATTTGGGTAATTCTGGCTTAATACAAAAGATTCAGGCCTCTGTGAAACACCTGGATTTTCCACACCCGATGGATAACTGAAGGGTTCGTTAACAAGATGCCATACGTCTTCAGTCTGCCCGTTGTAATCTTTTGTGAGATAACCGGTTTTTAACAGTGTGCGCGGGAAGTCCGTAAGCTTGCTCTTTACGGCAGAGCCGTCACCTTTCCATTCATACAAAGGGATACTTTCAGGATTAAGATAGTCTGAAAGCTTTCTTTCAAGAGCGAGATGGAACAGTCCGAAATTGCCGGGTTCATGGCCTCCCAGCCAGTGACCTATAATGTCGACGTGGAAAGGATTCTTGCCGAAAATTACAATGTTCGACAAATAGTCAGTTGCCAGCCCGTCAGCCCCGGGTCCGACAATAAAATTGCCGTCTCTTCCGTAAATGCCTTCAATTATATTCAATCCTGCTTTGGTAACAGAGTTGTTGTCCAGACACCGGGTTGCCCATAGTTCCTGCCAGAGACCTCCCGTGTCGCCCGGCTTATCCCACCTGGGTATTTTCTCTTCAACATGGCGCAGATAGTTTGCCATAATATTGTCCTTGGCTCCGGGCACTACGCAATCAGGATTAATATTCATTTCGTCTTTAAAAAGGGTGCAGTGCATCTGGTAAGGCTGTGCAATTGCGCCCTGAATATTCTTTGCGCAGAGCGTCATACCCATTGAGTGCGTTTTGAATTTTGCGATATTTATGAGATAGCTGTCCGGGGAATTTATGGGAGCCAGGTAAGGAAGCCTTTTAAAATACTGCCCGTTTTCAATATCAATCCATTGCACATCTTCTGCTGATAAGTTTTTTACGTCACTACTCAGATCGCGTATGTTTGCACCAGTCCTTTTCGCCATACTGAGGTATCCGCCTTCTTCAAAATCACTGGCGCAATTAACTTCACGTAAATAGAAATTGCTGCTGCATATGCCCAGCTGTTTCATGCTTTCTATTATGCCTTCGACAAAAAA
>JAAXKN010000010.1:0-9507 GCA_025612375.1 Ignavibacteria bacterium | reverse complement strand
CTGAGGGCTACTGCGCTTCCGCTTAGTGCGGTGGTCTTTAGAAAAGCACGTCTTGATAATAACATTGCAATTTATTTGAATATTGGAAAATGCTTATTCCGGGTAAAAACCTCATCTGCAAACGGAACGGTATGAACTGCAACCTGTACTTTATCTAACTGTCATAAAATCCGGTTACAATTTACAATATTTTTCAATACAATATCACGTTCTGTCTTATAGACTGCACAATATTTATTACTGCTTTCAACGGAAATCCGGTGTTAAAGGCGTCATTGCTTGCGGAGTTCGGCGCGAGCCTGGAGCAGAAAGATTTTGCTTAGAAACACTCCGGTTTATCCCGGAGTGCTTCTATTCAATTGCAGCCCTTCCGCTTTTCATAGCTTCAATCATTTCTTTTGTAATGCCTGGGACCTTTGCAACGTCATCCCACGACTTAAAAGGCCTGCGGGCAATGATGTCTTTTGCAATATAGTCACCGATCAATGGAATATCTGCAATTCTTTTCAGGTCGTCGGTATTGAGGTTTACGGGACTCTTGTCATGCTTCCCGTGCTTGAAATTAGCCGGTTCATTCTGCCCCAGATAGCTGTGCGACATGAACTGGCTGCCTATTCCTTTGTCTCCCATTTTCTTTTCTCCTCTGATTTCTTTCTAAGTATTTTAAGCATCAGGAGTATATTTGGAAGCCCATTTTTAATTACCCGTCCGGCAGGAAATATGTCTCCGCAATTATTTAATTTGCCGCACGCGGGGTTTACTTTCACTCGCAGCGTGAAGTATAAATGTATTGAAAATGAATGGAGGGGCGGAAAAATCCGCCCCTGAAAAACAGAATCTACTTCACTGATAGCAGCTTGTTATTCTGCTTTGCGGCCTTCGGACCCTGAGGCTCTGAATAATTAGACCTTAGCCTGAACTTTGTTATGAGCTCTCGTAGGTTCAGCGTCAGTTGGTTCAGGTCATTTGCCGCACGGGCTATCTGTTCAATGCCGGCAGCAGATTGCTGTGTGACAGTGGATATGGACTCAATATTTTTTGATATATGTTCTGCGGAGTTGGACTGTTCCTCGTTTCCGTTTGCAACCAGTGTCACAAGCTCAGATGCTTTTTCATTATCGGACAAAATCTGCTCCAATGCATGAGCTACCGATTCGGTCATAAGCATTCCTTCCTCTACAGCCCGCTGCGCTTCATCCATTGATGAATTTGCCTCGCCGGCTTCTATCTGTATTGCCTTAATTGTGTCTGCTATTTCCTTTGTAGCCTTGGTCGTACGCTCGGCAAGCTTGCGGACTTCATCAGCAACAACCGCAAAGCCCCGGCCCTGTTCGCCGGCACGGGCAGCCTCAATTGCTGCGTTAAGTGCAAGCAAATTGGTCTGATCCGCTATATCGTTAATTACCTGTGCTATTTCACCAATCTGATTTGTTCTGCCGGCAAGCATCGAAAGTTTTTCTGCAGTAAGTTTTGTGGAGCTTACAATTTTATGCATCCCTTTCTTTGTCTCCTCAATCTTGCGGGCACCGTCATGTGCACTCTGGCTTGCCTCATTGCTGTTGGTTTTTGCAAGCTCTGCATTCCGTGAGCTTTCAAGTATGCTCCTTGTAATCTCCTCGATTGCCCCGGCAACTTCCGAGGTCTGAATTGACTGGCTGTTTGCCCCTGCGGCCATTTCTTCTGTCCCAGCTGAGATTTGCGTTGCAGCACTTACAGTGGTTTCAACTGCCTGTGTGGTTGAAGTAAGCAGGCCTTCAATATTCGTTATTGCAGTATTTAATTCCTGGAATATGCCTGCGACCTTGGATTTGCCCTTGTCAATGAACCTGATTGTAAGGTCGCCATGTGCCAGTTTATCAACGTAAGGGATGTTCTGCTCAACGTACTGTTCTGTCTTTTCAAGAAATGCATGACAGTTACTGGCTTTGTTCAGTCCGTTAAAAATTGCAATTGCCATCTTTGCACAGCTGTTGTACCCGCATGCGGCACAGTCCTTAAAGTCTTCCGGCTTTTCCTTCAGCATGCTGCGGTAGACTTCCTCTAGTTTCTTTTTGTCCGGGATCTTGATAGCAGACCTGAAATTTTCAGACAAGTCTCTGTAGCTTCTGTCGTAAATTCCTTTCTCCCAGTATTTATCCACTACTTTTTTGACCTTCTTTTGGGAAGGTATCTTGTCAAACTTGCCCTTATATCTATTCTGCATCTCGAGCTTTCTTTCTTCAATAAGGTGTTCGACCTCGTCTGCGGTAAGTTTTCTTTCGGTGCCGGTGCCGAGGTTGCATCCAAATTCACAGTTAAGACAGTCTATGAGTACCGGTGAAGAGCCTTTTTCAATATCGTCCTTCAGGTGCTCAAAGTAGTGATAAATGGATTGCGGCCCCTCAATTTTCCTCGTGATGTCAATGATAGCAGCATTTTCCCTGATTGCAGTCTTCATTAACCCGCCTGGAGAGGAAAACAATACGGCGCGTTCAGCCGGAGGATTGTCGTAATCCACGGCAGGATAACTTCCTAGGTTGATGCCTGAAAACCTGAGAAACTCGCTCAGGCTCTTCATCGTAACATTATAGTCACCAAGCTTTACCTCATCAAATTCTCTTTTCTTTGCTATACATGGAGAGACTACCAGTATCTTATGGTTTTTGTATTCGGGATAATAACGTCTAATCATTTTCATTGTATGCGTCATCGGGCTTTCTGCCGGCGCGAGGTATTTGATAAGTTCAGGGCGGTAAATCTCAATATAGGTAACCAGGGCAGGGCAGGGCTGCGAAATTACACATTTGGGAGCGTTTTCCTTTATGTGCTCAAGATAGCTTTTAATGGTCAGTTCGGCTCCGAAGCTGACGTCGAAGACGGCTTTTAATCCCATGGATTTGAGCCACCCGTTAAGGTGCAGATAATTGCGCGGAAAGTTTGAAGCAACAGCTGGTGCTGCAATGGCAATCATCGGGATCCCTTTTTTAAGATCTTCCTGCCACAACTTCATGTCATCTACAATTGTTCTGGCTCCGTGCACACAGGCAGAAATGCACTCGCCGCAGCCGATGCAAAGATCGGGATTGATGACCACATGACTCCCTGAGGCGTCATTGCAGTATTTTACTGGACAAACCGAAATGCACTGATGGCAGTTGATGCACTTATCCTTATCAATGCAGATAATTTCCGGAAGGCTGCTTCTGTAACTCATTTGTGTTCCCCTCAATGTTAATTGAATTATTCAGAAATTCCAAATGACCTGATCTTTAATGTTAAATATGGAACTATTGAATCATGGTGAACAGTTTTAACCCGTGGGGGGCTGGTTATCCGGATAATATATCTGGTTTATTTCCCAAAAACATCTTATGAAAGGAAGCCTTAATTACCATTGCCATAACTGGCTGCGTGATTAGCCAACGATAATATTAAAACTCAAATATAATCGCGCAAATATAAGGAAAACTTTTACACATTTCCCAAATATATTTTTTATTAAAATTTTTTGGCCGCAGAAAGCCTGTTTCCGGTGGCTTTTGCATGAGAATAATATTTTATATATTACCTTGAACCTTCGGGAGGAGTTATGGACTCTAATGAATTCAAAAGGGTATTTAATAGTGCCCTGAAGAACCGGGGTTATAAAGGAAGCATCATTTCGGTAGAACGCCTGAAAACAGTTCATCAGGAGATCATGAGGCTGAATGAAAACGGTTTGCTTGACCCTGAATTCTGCCGTGAGAGGCTTGCTTTCCTTAATTTTACCCCTTCATTTCCCGATGCGAAGATCATCATCCTTACGGCTTCTCCGCAGCCCCGGAAACTGGTTACTTTTTCATTTGAAGGCAGGCCGTACGACTTCATTGTTCCTCCGACCTATTCCCATGAAACCGATATCAGCGTGGAAACCATTATACGCGGCATCCTGGAGCCTGAGGGCTACCACATCATCTGGGCTTCGCTGCCCGAGAAACTCCTGGCTGTACACAGCGGCCTGGCAGAATACGGACGGAACAATATAACCTACATACCCGGCATGGGCAGCTTCTTCAGACTGGTGGCCTACTTTTCGGATTTTCCGGCTGAGGAGGATGAGTGGGGAGATCTGAAAATGATGAAGCGATGCCAAAACTGCACGGCGTGCATCAATAAATGCCCAACAGGTGCAATACCCGGGGACAACTTTCTGCTGCATGCTGAAAAATGCCTTACATTTCATAACGAAAGGGAAAAGGAGTTTCCTGAATGGGTGGACCTGTTCTGGCACAACTCTATAATAGGCTGCATGAAATGCCAGAATGTCTGCCCGGAAAACAAAAAATTTGCCGCGTGGACACAAAGGTCGGAAATTTTCTCTGAAGAGGAAACATCCCTTATTCTTCAAAACAACAGCTCTTCACTTCTTCCGGATGAAACAGTCGAAAAGCTGGATAAGGCATCATTGCTTGAAGACCTGCCGGTAATTTCAAGGAATCTTAAGGTGCTGTTGGATCAGCAGTCATTTTTCTTTTCATGAAGAACGCTGAAGCTTCCTCATTTTTCACCACACGTCCGGAATTGCTTAATTCTTGGCCGTTTTAAGGTTTTTGCAGCCTGTTTTAGGTCACTATTTTTGGTATTGTTCTGCCGGGAAGTATTTTTTATCATTATACCAGTTACTGAACGCCGCATAAGCAAGTAAGTAACTAATAAGACTGGTAAAAGAGCACGTGGCGCAAAAGAAGACGCTGGGAGCTATATAAATAGAAACTACAAGAGTCAGGTACAAAATTAAAAAATTATATAAACGGTAAAACGAATATTTAATTTTTTGGTTTTTGCTCAATAGTCTCGATAAAGAGTTTATATAGCCAAGGTACCATGAAGGTCCAAACCCTTCCATGCTCTTTACCGGTTTTTTTATTTTTAAACCTCCCCATAAAATATCTCATTTATCATAGTATATTCTAACTTCCTTCATTAGTGAAGAGGAAAAACATCCGTAAGCGTTGTTCAATCCAACAGGTTCTTTCTTGTTCCAGTAATGCTCTACATAATTATTATCATAAGCTTCAACACGGATTACAACTGATCCTGACTGAACATCAGTATAATAGCTCAGGACATCGCCCACCCGGCAGGATGTAGTTGCCGCCCAAAAGCTGCTTCTTGCGCTATAATTCTCAACTTTCCATGTTGAATCCTGAAAATCATAAAACCTCATCGGGCAAATAACAGTTACCATATATCCTGCTGCGTTTATACTTTTGTTCCACGTTATGGAGGAGTTAAGCAGGTTACTGATGCCTCTTTTTTCTTCAGCGCTCCTGGGAGAAGTTATGTTAAAATCCCCGGGCGTGGTTATTTTACCTGTAATCAAATTACCATCTGCATTGACGGACAAATAGTAATCTGTCAAAGGTTTTACCTTAAAAGCCATGCTGTTGGTATAGTAAGGTTTATAGGGGTTCAAAGAGGAATACCCGGAATAGTATGAAGAATAGTTAACAGTATCCTGCGTCAGCTTAAAACTGGTACTCTGCCCGCCAGGAATGTCCTTAAGTGTAACTTCAGCATTTCTGTTGAAAAAATTAAAATATGGATCTGCCGCAAAAGCATCAGGTCTTCCAGAAAGGTCCGGGTTCTTATAAATATATAATTGCTGCCGGGAACTGTTCACCTGAAGGTTAAAAAACAGGCTGTTCTTAATTTTTATCTCCCCTGGGTTGTTCAGGTTTTCACACCCGGAAATAATTACTGGAAGCACTGATGCTATAATGAGAATAATATTTTTTTTCATGTTAAAACTCTGCTGTTATTCCTATTACGGGGAAAATGGTGGAGCCCACTTCCTGTCCCTCCTGAGGCGTTACCTGCAATGAGGAAGGCTCATAATTAAACGGGTTAGGACTATTATAAACATTCATAACCTGAAGATAAGGTTTGTAGAGAATGCTGCCCCACATAAATGATCCCGAGATACCTAAATCCAGCCTGTGGGATTCTTTGAACCTTTCGGAGTTCCTTCTTCCTTCAATCAGTTTCAGGCTGTGCCCATCGTGGAAATAAAGAGAGACATCGCCGTCGTCGGGAATACCGATGTATTTCCCGGCAGGTACCGTGTAAGGCAGGCCCGTCGAGAAAGTCCAGAACGCATTCAGCTGCCAGGAGTTGGAAAGGGCGTAGTTCATAAGTATCTTCACGTTATGCGTCCTGTCCAAAGGAGCATAATAGTAGTAGACCTCATCTTTCTTAACCGAATGCAGGAATGAATACCCAAGCCATCCTGTTAAGTCTCCTTCCTCTTTTTTAAGGAGAACGTCCAAACCTGCGGCATAGCCTTTTTCATACTTTAGCTCCTCATCCGGTCCGTAGGTTGTTGCAAGATTGTTTCTATCCTTAAAATAGCCCTCCACCTCCAGGCTTGTTTTCTCGGAGAATACATCTGAGAATACGAGTCCCGTTGCATAGTGGCCTGAGTAAGGGATGCTATTCCTGTCTTCCGGCAGGAAAGATGTCATAAAGGGGGTGAATATGGCGTCTGTTTTTCTCTCTTTAAGGGTGTATGTATTTTGAAAATACCTCCCGTAGCTTATGTGCCCATGCAGGTTCGGGAGAAAATTATAGCTAAAAGTAAAAGAGGGAAGAAGAAGGAATGCATTAAGGTTTTTAATATAGCTTCCCCTCAAGCCTGCCGTAAGCTCACATTCAGGGCTCAATGTAACTTTGTCGGTTACAAATGCATTTAAGTAGAATTCATTCCCGTTATAATCATATTGGGCCGGGGCAAAGTCAAAGAACAGGCTCTCAAGTGGATGAATATACATGCCGTTTAAGTCTGTCTCATCGAAATTCCAGTTGTAATGTATCTTTTCATGCTTTGCCTCAATTCCCATAGAGAGCGCCTGCCCCTCGGGATGAAAGTTGAATGTGAGCCTGGCCGTAATGTCTTGGATATAGTTACTAACTTCTGTAGTATCTGTTGTACCCGCCTGGTGCTCAAAGTCGGTGAAGAATACCTGAGTATTTAATCCTAAAGAAGCCCGGCTCATGAAGGCCTTAAACTCAACCGAGCTTTTGCTGTTGAAAAAGTACTCATCTGCCAGGTTCAAAAACAGATTACCCCAGCTTGGGTCTTCCTTCCGGGCAACAAAAGCTCTTTCGCCATCCAGGCCATAGACGTCCCTCGAGTAAAAGGCGCTTATAGTAAGGAGGTGACTTTTACTTACCGGGTAAACATACTTTGAATAAAGGTCATAGAAGTAGTAAGGGAAATGTACCCCCTTGATCATGCGCGTTAAGAAATCAAAGTATGTTCTTCTTCCTGAAATGATGAAGTTGCCTCCCAAGAGCGGTCCGTCAAGAGCCAGTTTTACAGAGGCCATGCCTATAGCAGCACTACCCTTAATGCGTTCATTGTTTCCCTGTTTTGAGTTCAGCTCAAGAACTGAAGACAAGGCTCCTCCATACGAGACAGGGTAATTTGACATGTAAAGCCTCTCGTTCTGCAGTATGTCGCTGTTGAACATGCTGAAGATACCGACTAAATGGTAAGGGTTATAGATCGGTATGCCGTCTAAGAAGACGAGTGTCTCGTCATAGTTTCCACCGCGCACAGAAATCTGGGCCGACATATCTGCCGCCGTCGTTACACCGGGCAGTGCAAGGAATGCCCTGAATGCATCAGGTTCTATGAACTGAGGTACCTTGGATAAGTCACCCGGATGTATGCTGTATGAGTTTACGACAGGCTCTTCAGTGAAGTGTTCACCCGTAACTGTAACGCCTTGTAAGAGAATAGGTTCCGGTGTAAGCTTTACTACAAGCTTAAGCAGGCTTTCATCATCAAAGTCTACTTCAAGTGTCTTCTCCTCATATCCCACCAGCTTAATCTTAAGCCTTTCAATCTTCCTGTCTGTTCTTAACTGGAAGAAACCGGTTTTGTCTGAAGTAGTAGAGGCATCATCTCCTGAAGAGACAACAGCTCCTTCAAGCCTCTCGTTTGTCTTTTCGTCATAAATGAGGCCTTTAATTGTAAAAAAGGAAGTTTCATCCTGTGCAAATAAATGGCAGGATAGGAGAATAAAGATCAGCGTGCAGGCAAGTTTTTTCATTTTCCTCGATAGAAGATATTAGTTGATAGCGTGAATTTAACAGGGAACTAAAACATCTCTTACTGGAACGGAACCTGAAAACAACTGAAGGAACAAATAACATTGTTCTGCCAAATATAATGCAATTTCTTTCATAGTTACAACATGCCGCCAACTAAAACTATGCATTCTTGACAATAACTTTTTTTTGTGTTAAGTTTTTGAGGTTTGAAACATATCAAACAATATAAGAACTTTCATTTTCCCCGGCAGACCGGTTACGGGGAACACGGCTTTTACTGAGAAATTTTTTACCTTTTCCTTCTTTTGTTTTGAATTTACCTTTAGTAGAATAATACTTTTGCACCATATTACACTTAGTTATCAGATACTTTTATTTTGGCTTTACCTTAAAATAAACAGGAGCATCTATGAAGAAGGTTGTGATTACCCACGCAAAACGCACTCCTATTGGGTCTTTTAACGGAGCTCTTTCCCCCTTTTCTGCCCCACAGCTCGGAAGCATGGCTATTAAGGCTGTCCTGGATCAGTCGGGATTAGATAAAAACCTCGTGGATGAAGTCATTATGGGCAACGTCCTGACTGCAGGCCTGGGACAGGCGCCGGCACGCCAGGCCGCAATTTTTGCGGGCCTTCCGGAAAAAGTTGAATGCCTTACCATAAATAAAGTTTGCGGAAGCAGCCTTAAGGCAGTTATGCTCGCCCATCAGGCAATTGCTGTGGGAGACGCCGATATAATCATTGCAGGCGGACAGGAAAGCATGACCAATGCTCCTTACATCCTTCCCCAGGCCAGAAACGGCTACCGCCTTGGAAATGCAACAATGTACGATTCGGTTGTACTCGACGGCCTCTGGGACGTCTATAACAATATGCACATGGGCAGCTGCGCCGACTCGTGCGCAAAGGACTTTAATTTTACGCGTGAACAGCTTGATGAGTTTACTGTTACTTCCTATAAACGCGCCATCAGGGCTCAGAAGGAAGGACGCTTCAACGATGAAATTACAGAAGTTAAGCTAAAGTCAAAAACGGGTGAAACCCTCGTTTCTAAAGACGAGGAACCTGAAAAAGTAAAATTCGACAAGATCCCGGGCTTGAAACCGGTATTTGATAAAAATGGTGTTGTAACTGCGGCCAACGCTTCCAGCCTTAATGACGGCGCTTCAGCACTCCTCGTAATGTCGGAGGAAAAAGCTCTTGAACTGGGTCTTTCCCCTATGGCTGAAATTGTGGCACAGTCTTCTGCTGCCAAGGCCCCGGTAGAGTTTACTACAGCCCCGGCTGACGCCATACAGAAAGTGCTTAACAGAGCCTGCCTGAAGCTGTCGGATATCGGCCTTTTTGAAATCAATGAGGCTTTTGCCGTAGTATCCCTTGCAGTAGCAAAACTGCTCGGGCTTGACGCTGAAAAGGTAAACGTAAACGGCGG
>JAAXKN010000009.1 GCA_025612375.1 Ignavibacteria bacterium | reverse complement strand
CTTTTTATTTACCTGCAAAAAATTCAGGGGAACTTGACTTTGCACATTTCCTGTCCTCCTCTAAGTCTTAACCTCAACCTCAACCTTTCCCATCCTCCTCCTTATGAAAGTACCTGTACACAACCTCTGCCTTTGCGCCTCCGGTAATTTTAGCCAGGTCCTCTCTTGATGCCGCTTTTACGGCATTCAGGCTTCCAAGCTCCTTAAGGAGTTTTTCCGCCGTGCCGGGACCTATGCCTTCAATTTCAAGGAGTTCAGAGGTAAAGGTTCTCTTGCTCCGCCTTAAACGGTGAAATGTAATTGCAAAGCGGTGAGCTTCATCCCTAACGTGCTGCAGAAGCTTCAGGCTTGAAGATGTCTTTGGTATTATCCAGGCATCCGACTCTCCCGGGAAGAAAACTTCCTCCAGGCGCTTTGCCAGGCCTATTATGTTATATCCCTTAAAGCCAAGGCTGTCCAGTATCTCCACGGCACTTGAAAGCTGTCCTTTCCCGCCATCCACCATAATGAGTTCCGGCAGCGGCTCATTCTCCTCTTTAAGGCGGCTGTAGCGGCGCTCAATTACTTCACGCATGCTCTCAAAGTCATTCGGGCCTTCAACATTCTTTATTATAAATTTCCTGTACTGGCTTTTCTTCGGCTTGCCGTCTTCAAAAACCACCATGCTTGCCACTGTATCGGTGCCCTGGAGGTTGGAAATGTCAAAGCATTCAATTTTCTTTGGAATTACATTCATCTTCAGATCGCGCTTCAAGGCAGCCAGAACATAAGGCACGTTGCCTTCTTTTTTCATCTTGTTAAGCTGTATCTCCTTAAGCTGAAGTATGGCATTCTGCTTGCACATCTTCATAAGCGACATGACGTCGCTGCTTATCCGGGGGACTACAAATTTAACCCTTCTTTCTGCGGCTTTCTCCAGCCACTCGGTCAGAGTTTCCAATTCCGATGGCTCGGCTTCAAGAATAATTTCATTCGGAATTTCCACGAGCTCATTGTAATAAAACTTAATTGCCGCAGAATAAACCTCGGCCGTCTCTTCAGAGCCCTCAACACTCAGCTTAAGCTGCTTTTTGCCAACAAGCTTTCCGCTTCTGATGTTAAAAATTGAACATGCCGCGTCCCGTCCTTCGTATGCAACACAAATTACATCGCGGTCCGTCATGTCTTTTGCCACAACCTTCTGTTTTGAGGAATAGATGCTGAGATGTTCAATTTTGTCCCTTATCTCGGCCGCCTTTTCGAACTGAAATGCCTCTGCTGCAGTCTGCATTTTTCCCTGCAGCTCTGAAATAAGGTCGTCTGTTTTTCCTCTTAAAACCTTTATCGCCTCGTTTACCATCTCACGGTAGGCTATCTGCGAGATTAACCCCTCGCACGGCCCGTCGCATTTTTTTATGTGGTATTCCAGGCATAGTTTTACTTTCCTCGCTTCAATTACAGCCTCATCCAGGTAAAACTTGCAGTTGCGGATCCGGAAGACCTCGTTTATCATCCGGAGCGAATTCTTCATGCTCTTGACGTCCGTATAGGGACCGAAATATTTAGAGCCGTCACGCACAACCTGCCTCGTGGGGTATATCCTCGGGAAAGGCTCGTTTGTAACCACAATATAGGGGAATGTCTTGTCGTCCTTAAGAAGAATATTATACCTTGGCGTAAGCTCCTTGATAAGGTTATTTTCAAGCACCAGGGCCTCCACCTCGGTGTCAGTTACAATAAGCTGAAGATCCTCAATCTTGCTTACAAGTGCCCTGGTCTTTGCCGAATCTATGTTTGTATGGAAATATGACTTTACGCGGTTACGCAGGTTCTTGGCCTTGCCAACATATATTACCTTCCCCTTGTCGTTCAGGAACTGATATACCCCCGGACTGGTAGGGAGGTTATTTAATTTTGTCTCTAATTCAGTGTTCATTTAAGTTTTAATTTTATACTGCGGGAAAATATTGCCCGTCATTACTATACATAAAAAATCCAATTAATGAAACCATTAATTGGATTTAAACGTAAAAAACGTCTCTCAGGTTCAAAGTACTGCGCCCGGTATTCCCGGGATGAGACTTTAATTCCTACTTCTTTAATATCGAATTTTTAGGTATAACCACAATGCCCGTTTCCGAGACAGCAAAACGCCTGCGGTCCTCTTCGGGATCAAAACCGATCTCAAAGCCTTCCGGAACGTTGACGTTCTTGTCAATAATGGCGCGCCTTATCCTTGCATGGCGCCCTATGTTGCAGTTGTTGAATATAATTGAATCCGTTATATAGGAGTAACTGTTTACTCTTACATTAGGCCCAATGATTGATCGCTCAACCAGGCCTCCTGAGACTATCGTACCGTCGCAGATAAGCGAGTTAAGGCTTCGGCCAACTCTTTCCCCCTCGTGCGAAAGCGTCTTGGCAGGCGGAAGCTGCAGCTGCAGAGTCCTTATGGGCCAGCTCGTATCGTAAAGGTTAAATTCAGGGCTTACGCTTATAAGGTCCATGCTTGCGGCAAAATAGCTGTCAATTGTCCCGATGTCTCTCCAGTATACGTCGTTTTTCTTGTTCTCATCCTGAAATTTATATGCATAAATACTGTAACCGGCTTTTATCATATATGGGAGGATGTGCTTCCCGAAATCGTTATTCGGCAGGTTCTTTTCAGACATCTCACGGAATACGTCTATTAACATCTTGGCATTAAAAACGTACATTCCCATATTAACGAAAGAGTAGCCCGGCTTGTCCGGAATTTCAGGGGGATTTTTCACCTTTTCCACAAATCCTGAAACCTTATAGTCGGCATTGATATTTATTACGCCGAAACGGCTTGCCTGTTCCTTTGGGTAATCTATGCTTGCTATCGTTACGTCACTTTTCCTGTCAATGTGATACTGCAGCATCTTCAGGTAATCCATCTTATAAATATGATCGCCCGATAAAATGAGCACCCATTTGCTGTTGTTTACTTCAATCAGGTTGATATTCTGCTCAATTGCATTTGCGGTTCCGGTGTACCAGTCTCCGCTTATTTTCCTTTGCGGAGGTATCGAATAGATAAATTCGCCCAGCTCGGGGTTGAAGATGCTCCAGGCCTCGTAAAGATGCTGATTAAGTGAATCTGATTTATACTGCGTCAGCACGTAGATCTTCCTCAAGCCTGAATTAAGACAGTTCGAAAGAGTAAAGTCGATTATCCTGTATTTACCTCCGAAGGGCACTGAAGGTTTTGAGCGCGGTTCAGTCAACGGGGCCAGCCTTTCGCCCTGTCCGCCTGCCAGTATCATCGATAGAGTATCTCTAAGTAGTGCGGAACCTGCAAACAACATAATTTTTCCTCGTTACTTTTAAATGATATATAAAAAAATTAAAAATTCCTGACTTAAGCAACCATTAAATCAAAAATTAACAATTTTTTAACCTCAGCTCTCTCTGCCTTCCTGTGAGGTGTAAACCTGAAAATTTAACTTGTCAAACTTAAATTATAGGCTTAACTTTGTCATATAACGATTCATCTTTTATTTAATATCTGTTATGACAAAATTAAAATTGAGGGCATTCCAAATATCATCTGTCATTTTTTTTAATGCACTCCTGTTTGTATCATGGACTCTACATTATGAACCGGTAAAGTCGCTTATTGCAGGAATTCCGTATCTGGAGTACTACGTAGAATACAGGATGTCGCAGCAGGATAACCTCGATTCCTATAATACACCAGCCCAGAGTAAGATCGATATCACTCATTATGATATAAATATTGAATTATTCCCTGAAAAGAAAATATTAAAAGGGGATGTAACCATATCAGGCGTACTTCTCGATAGATCGCTTGAGAGGCTTGACCTGAATTTCTATGAGAATATGGAAATAAAAAGCCTTACACTCAACGGAAAGAATTCATCCTTTGAACAGAAGGACACCAGGCTTTCTGTCCCCCTTAACGGCTTTAGAAGCGATACCTTTAATGTGAGGGTCGTCTACGAGGGCACCCCGAAAAAGCTCGGGTTCGGATCCTTTGTTTTTGATAGTTTTAACGGGCGCTCTGTTACTTACAATATGAGCGAACCCATATACGCCTCTACCTGGTACCCATGCAACGATAAGCCGGATGATAAGGCTCTGATGGATATGAGTATAACAAACGACAGCGCAAAGGTTTCAGTCTCAAACGGCCGCCTCATGGATGTAAAGACAAAAGGGGATAGAAGGACCTATCACTGGAAAACCTTTTATCCTATTACTACATACCTTATCTGCTTCTATTCGGCCGATTACCGCCATTTTGAGGAAAAGTACGTCTCGGCCTCAAAAGATTCGATGAATATCGACTATTTTGCTTTCCCGGAGCACCTGGATATGGCGCAAAACGACTTCAAAGGGCACCCTGAAATGATAAGGTTCTTCTCGGGGCTTTTCGGCGAATACCCGTTTATTAAAGAAAAATACGGCGTTGCGGAGTTCCTCTGGCAGATGGGTGCAATGGAGCACCAGACTATTACAGGCATTGGTTCAAATTTCCTGAACGGAAAACGTTTTTTTAACGAGTTTTATATTCATGAGCTGGCTCACCAGTGGTTTGGCGATGCCGTAAGCCCTGCAACGTGGAAGGATATCTGGCTTAATGAAGGCTTTGCCACCTACTGCGAGGCCCTGTTTGCAGAACATGAGTCAGGCCCATCGGCCTACAGATCCACCATGCTCCAGAAATTCCAGGACCATTTTAGCGGTACGCTCTATAATCCTCAAAGCGGGCTCTTCAGCTCCACGGTCTACGACAAGGGGGCCTGGGTGCTGCATATGCTGCGCTGGGAGATTGGCGACAGCGCTTTTTTCAGCTCTCTTAAAAAGTACTATGAAACCTATAAGTATAAAAGCGCCACAACGGGTAATTTTATAAAAGTATGCGAAAATGAATCCCATAAGGATCTTTCTTACTTCTTTAAGCAGTGGGTTTATACCGGTACCGGTAATATAAGCCTCGTTTATAACTGGGAGTCCCATGCCTCGGGGGGTAATTCCAGCATTCTTAAATTAAAAGTAAAGCAAACCCAGGAAGGATTTCAGACATTCAGGTTCCCCCTGGAGGTAAGTATTAAGACTGAAGGGTCTGATAACGAGATAAAAAAGGTTTTTTATGTAAATGAACGCCAGCAGGAATTTGAAGTTAAGCTCAGCCATCCGGTAAAGGGAATTACCATGGATCCTTCAGGCTGGCTCCTGGCCTCATTTAAGAAGGAAGAGTAAATTTTAAGCTTACTTAAGCGGGCATTTTTGCCCGTTTCTGCGTATTTTTGAAAATTAAATAATCAGTCTAAGGCGTTTTGAAAGACAGCTATCTATTTATATCGGATGTTCACCTGGGTCTCCAGTCAAAAGAGACCGAGAAAAGTAAAGAAAGACTCCTGGTTAAGTTTCTTCAGATGGCTTCGGAAGAAGCAAGAGAACTTTATATACTTGGAGATTTGTTTGATTATTGGTTCGAGTACAGGTACGTTTACCAGAAAGGCTTTTTCAGAACTCTTACTGCACTGCAGGATTTGACCGAAAGCGGCACAAAAGTGCACTATATTATTGGTAACCACGACTTCTCGCACAGGGACTTTTTTGGAACAGAAATCGGCGCCAAAATGTATGAATTACCAATAGAGCCTGTAATCGATGGGAAGCACTTCTTTCTGGCTCATGGCGACGGACTTGTAAAAAACGACCTGGGATACAAAATCCTGAAAACAGTTCTTAGAAATAAAACTGTACAAAAAATTTATTCTCTTCTGCATCCTGACCTGGGCATTGCCATTGCAAGTGCTACAAGCCGGAAAAGCCGCGATTATACTACGCAGAAGGACTATGGTGAGATCGACGGCATGTTTGAAGCCGCAAAGGAGAAAATCGATTCCGGCTTCGATTACGTTATTTTCGGGCACTCTCACAGACGTGCGCTCGAAAAGTACAATAACGGATATTATATTAATCTGGGCTCCTGGCTCTCAGGCCCATGTTACGGCCGCTTTAAAGACGGCTGCTTTTCAATAGTTGATTGGAAATAAAATGGAACAAACTTCAAATACTGATAAAAAAAAGAAACCCTCCCAATACGATAGAAAAAAAGTTATCAGAATTTCTACTATTTCTGCCATCATCTTATTCCTGGCTATAGGCGCATATATTTTTAAGGGGCTCCCTTCACTTGAAGAACTGGAAAACCCTAAGCCTGTTCTGGCCAGTAAGGTCTACGGCATTGACGGCGAACTGATTGGACAGTTTTTTATCGAAAACAGAATAGAAGTCCCGCTCGACAGTATCCCGAAACACCTCCAGAATGCTCTTATTGCTACCGAGGACAGGAAGTTCTACGATCACTGGGGAGTTGATGTTGGACGCTTCTTTAAGGCTATGGTAAAGAACGTCTTTACGCTTTCTATGCGCGAAGGTGCCTCTACAATTACACAACAGCTGGCAAAGAACCTCTATAAGCTTAAAAGTAAAAATGAAAACAAATTTGAAACCGTGATCAGGAAAATCAGGGAATGGATTACGGCCATTCAGATCGAAAAGACATACACGAAAGATGAAATTCTGGACATGTACCTGAATATCTCCTACTTCGGGCGCGGGGCATACGGAGTTGAGACGGCGGCAAATGCTTATTTTAATAAGGACGCAAAGGATCTTACTGTACCGGAATCGGCAGTACTTGTGGCGCTCCTTAAATCATCTGTCAATTACGACCCTGCAAAGCATTACGACCGCTCGCTCCAGAGGCGTAATGTTGTTATGGCAAATATGGTGGAAGCAGGCTACCTGAATGAAAATTTCTACGAAAGGTATAAAAACCTTCCGATTGCCCTTGGTAGCGAAAGGTTTGAAAGCTATCAGACAATTGCCCCTCATTTTATGGAGTATATCAGGCGGCAGATGGAAAAACTCTCCGACAAGTACGGCTATGACCTCTACCGCGACGGCCTGAACATCTATACGACAATCGACTCAAGAATGCAATTGGCAGCCAATAAGGCCGTTGCCGAGCACCTGGCAGAATACCAGCCGCTTTTTAATAAGAGCTGGAACTGGGAAAAACACAAGGATATTCTTACACAGCTGGTCGATAAGGCGATTAAAAGCAACCCGATGTACCTGGGCACAAAAGACCCTGACGAAAGAAAAATGATTTATGACAGGTTAATATCTAACCAGAGGTTTATTGATTCGGTTAAAAGAGTGGAAACATCCATACAGGTGGGCTTTGTTGCAATTGACCCTTCAAACGGCCATATCAGGGCTATGGTTGGGGGAGCCGATCCGAAGAGCCAGTACGGACTGAACCATGTTTCCGGCATTAAACGCCAGCCTGGTTCGGCCTTCAAACCCATAGTTTATGCTACGGCAATTGAAAACGGGCTTTATCCCTCGTTTCCGCTTCTTAATCAGCCGTTTACATACAATGGCTGGTCGCCCCATAACAGCGATTTTTCAACAGGCGGGTACACTACAATGAGAAGCGGCCTGGCAAATTCTCTGAACCTTATTACTGCACGCCTTATTATTGAAGGGCACGCTCCTTTAAGCCAGATAGGGAACATAGCAAAGAAGATGGGTATTCAAAGCAAGCTCGACCTTGTGCCCTCAATTGCACTCGGCACCTCGGAGGTATCGCCTCTGGAGCTGACCTCGGCATTCGGAACCCTGGCCAATAACGGCATAAATGTTTCTCCAATTTCAATCCTGGAAATCAAGGATAAAGACGGAATTCTGATAGAGAAATTCTATCCCGATAAAATTACAGAGGCCCTTTCAGCGTCTACGGCTGCAATTACCACAAGCATGATGCAGTCGGTGGTAGATTACGGTACTGGTGCCGGCGTAAGGAGATTTTTCCACAGACCCGCTGCAGGTAAAACCGGTACTACACAGGACTTCGGCGATGCCTGGTTCGTAGGCTTTACACCCCAGCTTGTTGCAGGTGTTTGGGTAGGCTTTGACGACAGAAGGGTAAGTTTTACCGGATGGTACGGACAGGGGGCAAAAGCTGCGGCTCCTATCTGGGGGCGCTTTATGGAAGGCGCTTACCAGAACGTGGATATGCCGCTGAAGTATTTCCAGCTGCCGTCGGATGTAATTTCTGTGGACTTCTGTGCTCAGACCATTTCAGAAGGGAAGCCTAAGCTGGCAACGGAATATTGCCCTGAGAAGGTTACAGACATTATTAACAAAAATGATCTTCCGGATAAATGCGATATCCACCAGGGCGGCTCTATTTCTCCGTTCTAAAGAATTTTACGCTCAGAGCGCCTCTGGGGCGCTCTGAGTATTAAAAATATTTTCAATTATAAGCAAAAATGTTTTTCAAATAACATAAAAATTGCTTAAATTTGTTCTACAAATTCTGACTGCCCGGATGGCGAAATTGGTAGACGCGCTAGGTTCAGGGTCTAGTGGGAGAACTCCCATACAGGTTCGAGTCCTGCTCCGGGCACCAAAAAGAAAGCTGCTTTCTAGTTAATAGAAGCAGCTTTTTTATTTTTTGGGTTAGCTAATTTACAATTGAAACCTAAGTCTATTTCTGCTGTTAAATTTGTAATTCTTTATGTTTATTGAAATTAAACAGGACTCATCCGAGAGATCTCTGAAATGAATAAAGACATCAGATGGATACAGCGTTTTAGTAATTTCAATAAAGCATTGGAACAGTTAAAAAAGGCTGTCGAATTAGCTAGGGAAAGGGAACTTACCAAACTTGAGGGACAGGGTCTCATCCATGCTTTTGAATTTACACATGAACTTGCCTGGAATACTTTAAAGGATTTTCTGGAGAGCAGGGGAAACCAGCCTATCTATGGCCCCAAGGATGCTTCAATGGAAGCCTTCAGGTTTGGACTAATTGAAAATGGCGATATCTGGCTTGAGATGATCCAGAGCAGGAACATGACCTCTCACACTTATGATGAAAAAACGGCCGGGCGGATAATTAGTCTCGTAGTAAATAAATACTTGAATGAATTCATTCTGCTGGAGCAGAAGTTGGGAGATTTAAGAAGTAAAGAACAGGACTCATAATGAAGTTCGGGTTAAATGAGACAACAATTGAATAATAAACTCCGTTTTGCCAGATACACTTCAGTAAAAAAAGCAATCCTGTACGGCTCAAGAGCAAAAGGAAACTTTAAGAATGGCTCCGATATTGACCTTACTCTTGAAGGAGATGAATTAGAATTAGACACACTTCTGAAGATTCTAAATGAACTGGACGAATTAGACCTGCCTTATAAAATTGACTTATCTATTTATTCTGCAATTTCAAATAACGATCTTCTTGAACACATAAACCGTGTCGGAATAACATTTTACTTACAAAAGATTTAAGTTTCCGCAAATCCTTAAATCCTACCCCTTTTTTCTTAAGTGCCTCACAATCTTGACAATGTATTTATATCTGCGTAAACTTTGTAAATTTTAATTAAAATCATTTACAAAAGGGAAAAATGTATCATCCCAGACTAAAGGGCGCTCATTATCTGATGGGCCAAAAAATGGGCAATATTTTCAGGCGCTCTAATGCAGAATTTCCTATCCGGCTGGACAAATTCCAGAGGGAATTTGGAAGAGAAAGCACAAAACTCTTAAAAGAGCATTTCCCTGAAGCCGCCGAGGAAATAAGAGGAGTTACTGATGCGGCAGGATATGACAATGAACTTTTTACTTCCTGGATGATGTGCATGGGATGCTGCATGTATAATATGGAAGAGTCTGAGAGCGTTGAAGTAAGAGGCTGTACAGCCTTTTGCTTCGTTCAAAATGGGGAGATTTATTACGCCAGGAATAACGACCTGCCGCCTTTTTTGAAAAAGGTAAGTAAGAGTGAATATTATGAACCTGAAAACAAAAACCGTTTTATACTGAATACCTCTTCGTTTATTAACGGGGAGGAGGGAATTAACGAGCACGGACTTGTAGCGGCAATGACCTTTGTAATGCCGAAGATTGAAGAGATAATGCCCGGGCTGAATTCGGTTTTCCTTGTCCGCTATATTCTGGAAAACTGCAATACGGTTGCTGAAGGAGTAAATTCCTTGAAAAATTTACCCATAGCATCAAGCTGTAACATACTTTTGGCGGACACGAGCGGGAAAATGACTGTAGTTGAATGTAACCCGTTTGAAATTAACATCAGGAATCCGGGAAAAAACAAAGCCGGCAATAACTTTATTATAACTGTAAATCAATTTTTATCTGGACAAATGAGAAAATATGATGCAGGCAATGGGAATACCTATTTTTCGGAAGAAAGATACCTGACGGCATATAACGCCCTCAAAAATGGAGAATATAACGATGCCATTGGTCATGCAAAAAATATACTGAGCGGCAGATTCGGCTTTATGTGCCAGTATGATAAGTCTCTTAATTTTGATACCGTCTGGTCCTCCATCTTTGATATTATACATAACCGGGTCTATAGAGCAGAAGGCAATCCCAAAAGCACCAGGTTCAAGGAGGACAGGAGACTTATGTGAAATTCTCAGTGTTTTATTTTTAAGCCTTAGCTACGGCGAACTGTGCTCAATGGCCCGGTTAGTCAAACTGGCAATTATAAATTATTTTTGTATATTATTTTAACAATAAAGGGGAATTTATATGTTCTGCCCTAACTGCAAAACTGAATACAGGGAAGGATTTACAAAATGCTCCGATTGCGGAGCTGACCTGGTTGAAAAACTTCCCGAAGAAAACCATGAGATAGATTCCGATATCCGTTTCGTTGAAATCCTCCGTACGCTTAACCTCGTGGACATAGCTTTTATTAAAAGCATCCTTGACAGCGAGGGGATCCACTACTTTATTAGCGGGGATATAATCCAGAACATAAACCCCATTGTCGATCCCGCCATACTTATGGTCGTGGAAGACGAAGCCGATAAAGCCCGCGAACTCTTAAAAGATGTTAATCTGAGCTATACGCGTTTTAATTTTAAGAAATAGAGATACCTCTTTTACTCCCTTATGGCAATAAAAAGCCCGGCTATTAAACCGGGCTTCATTACATCATCAGATCCCTTCTAAGTAATTACTTCAGGAAAACCATCTTCTTAACCGTTGAATAGTTAACTGTGGAAAGCTTGTAGTAGTATACTCCTGAGGCAAGATTGGTGGCGTTCCATATAATCTTGTAGTTCCCGGTCTTTAGAGTTCCTGTATGGAGCGTCTCAACCTCGCGTCCTACGGCATCGTAAACCTTCAGTGTCACGTCTGTATTTTCAGGAATTGAGAATTCAATGGTTGTTGCCGGGTTAAACGGGTTCGGGTAATTCTGCTGCAGCGAATAGGCCTGCGGAATTACGTTGTTTGTCATTTCAACACCGGTCAGTTGCAGCAGTGAAGCCTGCAGCAGTGAAACGGCATATCTGGAGTTGTGGACTCCGTTGCTCCAGTCGTTCTTGACAAAGTAGTAATCCCACATCGGTCCCAGAATCTTCGGATATCCCGGGAAGTTCTTTACGATCATGGAATCCCTTGCCATTGTAACAACTTCACCGGTTGAATCCTTCGGAAGCTTTGCCTTCAGCTGGTCGAGTAATCCCCTGATTTCCGTCTGAACACCTTCGATTTTACCGTTCTTGTCATAGTCGCTTGAAGCCTTAACGTCATCAAAGGAGCTCGTAACCGACGGGTGGCAGCCCTTGCAGGCATAAACCCTGTCTTTGCCCTGCTGATCAACCATCTTCATGTAGTGGTTTGCCTCGGCAAACCTGTTGACTGATGTATCGGGATTTGCCGCCATATGGCACGTAACGCAGGCATTCGGCATAACATTCTTGTGCGTGCCTTCACCTGTAAAGTTCTGCCCGTATTCATATCCGTTGGCGCCCAGGAACATATCCGACTGCGGGCTGTAATGCGGATAGAACCGGTCGGCAAATTTCTTCGCCTGGTTTGTCACCCTTACCTGTGAGTTCTCACGGGCATGATGGCAGTTCATGCACATGGATCCCGTTCCGGTCGGGTTCTGCGGCTTGTAGCCGTTGACAAGTGAATCAAGCGTAAGCAGCCTGACCGAGAATGTTGTATTCTTCGCCTGATGAGGATCGTGGCAGCTTGCACACGAAATCGATGGAACGTTGTCCGTAGTTGCACTGTAGCCCGGAGTTGTTTTGTTCTTGGCGAACTTTACAATTGCAGCACCGCTGTGGCACGGGTAGCAGGTTGTACGTCCGGCTTCCTCGCCGCTTAAAGGCATTGTTGCATGGTTCGACTGCCTCCAGTCGCCTCCCACCACATAGCTAGGCGGCAGGTCATGGCAAACGTTGCATACGCTGCCCTGAAGTGAAACAGCAACCTTTGTCGGATCGGCAGTCGATGCGTGGTCCTGTGCCGGACCGTGGCACTGCTCGCACCCGATGTTAGCTACTGAATCTACACTCTGGTATTGTGTCTCAAGCAGTGTCCATCTGCTCGAATCTCCCGGTGTAATATGAATTGTATCATTGACTGGTTTTCTGGGCTTGTACCATGTTGTGTCCCATCCGGTGATCTTTGCCCTGTAACCAAAGTTTCCGTTTGCCAGCGTTGAATCCCATCCCGTCGTGTGGCATTTGACGCAGTATGTACCGTATTCACCGAAGAGCTGCCCTGTGATGCCGCGCTTATACATCGTTGCATGTGCCGACTGGCTCCACTGCGGAAATTTGTCTATAGTCTTCGGAGTCTGGTGGCACGGGGCGCAGTTCTTTGTAAGTGTAATGCCTTTATATACGCTGACGAAAATGTTCTGCGTTGCCGTTTTTGAGCCGATAGTTGCGGTTATCGTATATAAGCCTCTCATATCGGCTACGAAAGAATTCCCGCTGGTTGTACCGGCCGAATCAAATGTTGCAGTTGAACCTGCAGGTTTTGCTGTCAGCGTCCATGTCACTAAAGGCGCTGTGGCTGTCGTATCGCCCCCTCGAGTTGTATCTGCCGACAGGTATACTCTCTTGCCGAGTGCTACAACGGGCAGACCCGAAGAAACGGGCCACATCTGTGTAGTTTCGGTTAGTTTTAACTGTCCGGGTGAACGGCCTTCAACTGTAATGGTTAAAGTCTGTGCGGAAATTGTCTGAAATGATAACAGGAGTAAAACGGGAACGATTGCGAAAAAAGAAATAAGTATCCTCTTCTTCACCATAATTACCTCCCCTGGAATTAGTTGTTTTAAAACCAATCTGAAGATGTGTGCTATTACTCCGAAATAAATCCCTTTTGAACTTAAAATCAATCCCATTTATCGGGTAATAAATATTATCTATCAGACTCCGTGCAAACTTTTACGGCATCAATGATGGGGAATAGATACAAAAAAGCCACGGCTAAACAAAACCGTGGCTCCTGATCAAATAATTCTTCCTCTGCTCTTACTGACGGACCTCGGACGTCGGACGTTGGACCTCTTCCTCATTCATCAGCCCTAAGACGTCAAAAAGCTTAAACGCCAGACTGATAAAAATTGAGAACACCGTTGCCAGAGCCATTCCGGCTAATGTCACAGAACCGATCTTTATCTGCGCGCCGCTAAGGCCGATTATAAGAACAAAGGCAGTCAGTATGAGATTCTTTGGCTTGCTGTAGTCTATCTTGGCCTCAACAAGCATCCTGATTCCTGAGGCTGCAATAACGCCAAATAACATGAGTGAAATTCCGCCCATTACAGGAAGTGGAATCGTCTGTATGGCAGCGGCAAACTTTCCGAAAAATGATATTACAATTGATATTACTGCCGCGCCGCCAATTACCCATACGCTGTAAACTCTTGTTATGGCCAGAACCCCTATGTTTTCTCCGTATGTGGTCGTAGGTACAGAACCGAATAATCCTGAAATTGTCGTCGAAATCCCGTCACCCATCAGTGAACGGTGCAGACCCGGATCCTTTGCCAGGTCGCGCCCTACTATGTTCCCCGTTACAATAAGATGGCCAATGTGCTCGGCTATTACAACCAGAGAGGCCGGAATGATAACTACAATTGCAGAAACACTGAACTCTGGTGTGTAAAAAGTCGGCAGCGCAAACCACGATGCTCCACTGATGGCAGAGAAGTTTACAACTCCCATTAAAAGTGAAAGGACATAACCGAATACAACTCCTATCAGTATAGGAATTATTTTCAGGAATCCCCTGAACAGAATTGATCCTAAAATTACCACTGCAAGAGTGCTTATGGAAACCGTTACGGCCTTCGGATCCAGAGGCTGATTGTTCTTCGATATCAGACCCGCCATGTTAGCCGCAACCGGTGCCAGCTCAAGTCCTATTATAGCTACAATTGCCCCCATTGCAGCAGGCGGAAATACTACGTGAATCCATCCGGTACCCAAATACCTGAACAAAATTGCTACCGTAATAAATACAAGCCCTGAAACAATAAATCCGCTTAAGGCCTGCTGATAGTTCCCCCCGGAGATGACAAGAAATACGGGGGAAATGAACGCAAAACTTGACCCCAGAAAGGCAGGTATCTTACCTTTTGTTATAAAAATGTATAACAGCGTGCCTATTCCGTTCATTAGAAGAACTGTAGCAGGATTGATCTTAAAAAGTATTGGAACCAGAACCGATGCCCCGAACATTGCAAATAAATGCTGGAAGCTTAATGGAATGCTTTCGGCCACCGGGGGCCTTTCGTTTACATCAATAACACGGGTTGCCATTTTACTCCTTCTTAAAATTCGAAAATGCTTTTACTAAAAAAAGGTTCATAAAAAAAGGGCACAAGGCCCTTTTTATAATCTATAACCGTCAATTACCTCTGTGCCAATACGAGGGCAACAATTGCAAATATATCAATTACTATCAGCATAGGGGAAACTTCATTACGCTTACCCAGAGCCAGCTTAATTACCGTCCAGGATAGAAATCCCCATATTATGCCCTCCGTAATTGAATAAGTAAATGGAATCAGTACGAGAGCTAAAAATGCCGGTATCGCGTCGTCAAACTGCGACCAGTTTATCTTTAGAACCGGCTTCATCATAAATACACCTACCAGCACAAGGGCAGGGGAGGTGGCAATTGAAGGGACAATGGACAAAAGCGGTGAAATGAACATAAAGGGAATGAACAATAGCCCTGCTGTAAGAGCTGTCATTCCTGTCCTTCCGCCTTCCTCGACACCTGTAGCCGATTCGATGTACGCCGTGCCTGCGCTGCTGCCTACCAAACCTGCACCCGCAGTTGCAACTGCATCAACTATAAGTGACTGCTTTACATTCCTCGGTTCGCCTTTTTCGTCCAGAAGGTCGGCTGCCTCGGCAACACCAACAAATGTCGAAAGGCTGTCAAACATATCTGTAAAAAGAAATGCAAAAGCAATAGGCCAGATCGAGAGCTGAAGAGAGCCTAAAAGATCCAGCTTGCCTATGAGACTGAAGTCCGGCGCGGAGAAAAGACCCTTCCAGGTTACAAGTGTCGGAACCCCGAAGTTAATGGCCGAGGCATCCCCGTAAAACCTGCCTATCGGTATGGCAAAAACTGTAGTTAGAATAATACCGAAGATAAGAGCGCCTTTGACGCGCTTAATTACAAGTACCGATGTTAAAAGAAGTCCAATAAGAAATGTTATTGTAACCGCATCCAGGTGCCCTATTCCCACAATGGTTGCGGGGTTGGATACTATGAACTTTGCGTTTACAAAACCAATAAGCGCAATAAATAGCCCTATTCCCGCTGAAACAGCGTAACGTATCTGCTTCGGAATCGCTTTTACTATAAATGTACGTATATTAAATATTGAAAGAAGCATAAATGCCACACCGGCCCAGAAAACCGCTCCCAGTGCAGTTTCCCACCTGACACCCATGCCCAGAACAACTGAAAACGTGAAAAATGCGTTTAATCCCATGCCCGGCGCCACAAGTATCGGGTTTTTGGCATATATACCCATCATTATTGTACAGAATGCGGAAACCAGTACGGTTGCCGTAAGCACTGCACTGAATGACATCCCGGTCTTGCTTAAAATCGCTGGATTCACTACAATTATATACATCGCTGCAAGAAATGTAGTTGCTCCGGCAAGAATCTCCGTCTTCAGGTCTGTTTTATTTTTCCCGAACTCAAAAAATTGACTTAACATGTTATTCCCCGGATTTGATTAGTTAAAATGTCCACTTTGCTGCAATAGTCGGATTTACCTGAACACTCGATTTGCCAGGTATAAAGTTATTGCTTATTTCAACTTCACTTCCTACTGCAAGGTGATTTACTAAATTAAACCATATCTGGGGCTCTGTAAGCAGTACAATCTGATTCTTCCCGGCCTGCTTTGTTGACCAGATATCCATAAAACCCGTAAAATTAACCCTGTTGTCGAAAAACGACTTGAACCATACCGTCGTCAGCTGCGCGTTTGCCTTCGATTCCGACAGATAATCTGCGCGGTATAAAAGATCTGTGTTCAAAGTAACAAAACCTAAATCTATCGGATAGCTGAATCCACCCAGCCATACGGGCCCGAGCGGGAAATCCATATTCAGGTCTTTATTGTAAACTAATCCGTCATTATACTGAACCGTGGCAGATAAACCTTTTACAAAGGGAAGGTTTACGTAACGGGCAATTTCCATATATCCCAGCGAGGCGCTTTTATTGCCGCCGCGGTTGTAATCCATATCAATAAATAAAAATGTGGAACCATATTCGTCAGGCTTAAACATTTCGAGCGTAGATGTGAAATAGTGCCTGTCTTTTCCCATATCATAATGCAGCTGTAAATTCTGAGCCATGAGTGAACCTGATAAAAAGAACATCAGTATAAATAAGTACTTTTTCATGTAAGATTTCTTTCTCCTGTTATAGTTTTGCTTTAAGTGAAATAAAACTAAGATGATATTTATAAATTCACGGAAGGGCTTTGTCCAGAATGCCCGTCTGCTAAATATAAATATCAAAACTCAAATTACGCCACAAAAATAAGGCTATTATTTAAATTATAAAAGGAATTTATTCAAATACTATTAAAAAATTAAGCTAATCATCTATTCTTGTGATGTTAATAAGGCATATGGCCCTATAAAGCTTAATAATAATTCGCTCCCGGTCCCTCGAAAAATCTCTGCCTTACCACTTCCAGCCTTGATTTTGATGTTTCCAGTGCTAAATTTTTAAGTAATCACCCTTTTAACGTATAAACTTCCGGATTTGATTCATGAAAACAGCTTTGACCTTAGTATTGGTCCTGGCCGGAATAGTCTCCTCCCAGGAAAAAAAGACAGATGAACCTCAAACCGTGCCCTTCGTCGACCTTAAAAGCTATGCGGGACTGTGGTATGAAATTGCTAGAATTCCAAACAGATTTCAGAAAAACTGCACCGGAAACACAACAGCAGAGTATTCGCTTAGAGAAGACGGCAGAATAAATGTTACTAATAGCTGCGACGAGGAAGATGGTAAACGGAATGTCGCCACCGGTATTGCCCGCATTGTTGAGGAATCTACAAACTCAAAACTCGAAGTAAGCTTCTTCAGCATTCTTGGAATCAGGCCCTTCTGGGGAGATTACTGGATAATCGGCCTGGATAAGGATTATCAATATGCAGTCATTGGCTCGCCCGACAGAAAATACGGCTGGATTTTAAGCCGGACACCAAAGCTTCCTGCTGAAAAGCTGAATGAAGCCTGGGAAATCCTTAAAAAACAGGGCTACGACCCGAAAAGCTTTCAAATTACAAGACAGGATAAATAAGAATTACTGGAAAACCAGGTGTAAGACAATACCTAGTTCGCTTTTTCCTACCATAAAAGTCACTTGATTGACCGGAATTAAATGCCTAATGTAAATTATTACACTTATATGAACTAACTGGAGGACATATGGCTGGCAAAAACACGGCGGTCTTCGGTATATATAATACCCGCTTAGGCGTCGAAAATGCTGTGGATGCCTTTAAGAATGCAGGCTTTAGAAATACAGATATTTCAGTCTTAATGCAGGAAAATGAAGGCTCAAAAGACTTTGCACTGGAAAAGGGAACTAAAGCCCCCGAAGGCGCTGCAGCAGGAGCCGGAACTGGACTGGTTGTAGGAGGAGCTTTAGGATGGCTGGCTGGTATCGGGGCACTTGCAATTCCTGGCATCGGCCCCTTCCTGGCTGCAGGTCCTATTGTAGCTGCACTTGCAGGCGCTGGCGCTGGCGGTGCTATTGGAGGTATTACCGGAACACTCATCGGAATGGGAATCCCTGAATTCGAGGCTAAACGCTACGACGGACGCATACGTAAAGGCGGAATCCTTCTCTCAGTACACTGCGATGACGAAAACTGGGTTAGAAGAGCTAAGGAAATGCTCTCGCAGACAGGCGCTGAGGACATTTCTTCGACTTCCGAAGCATCTGGAGACTATAATGCCGATGCTCCGCCTGAAAACAGGAGATTTTAAGTCTCACTGCTGGAAAGCCGAAGCTGCAAAGCCGCATATCTTTAATGCGGCTTTATTTTTATCTGCCTCAGGGTTTCTACCTGTTGTCCCAGGCCATCATGCCGCCCCTCATATTAGCGGTCCTGAAGCCTCCTTTCTGAAGCAAAAGCGCGGCTGTGGTGCTTCTGTTCCCACTCCTGCAGTAACATATTATTTCTTTGTCTTTTACTTTTTTAAGCTCTTCCACTCTTGAATTAAGCTCGTTAAGCGGAATGTGCATCGAGCCCTTTATATGCCTGTCGGCCCGTTCGGCGTCTGTCCTGACGTCCAGAAGTACAAAGTCACGGGCACTGCTCTTTAGCTTGTCTTTTACTTCGTGTGTACTGTAATTTTTGAGAGACTTTGTTCTAAGCGATTTCCTGATGTACAAAATTACGGCAAAAGCGATGAAAATATAAAAAATGATCTGTCCTGCGGGCATTAAATATCCTTCTTTATTTTATGGCATTGCGTCATTAATGTTGACTTAATTACAGCTTCTTATTAAATAGTATTGTACAACTCTTAATGACGTTCTTCTATATAAGATTCACCTTTTGAAATAAAGATTCAGGAATATTTGGTCTGCCGCCTGATGGAAAAAAAAGGGGGAGAAAGTAAAATAAACACCATCTATATTTTTCATTTCCCCATATTGCATATTAAAAAGAAAATCAATAAAATTACTCATCAATAATTGGAGTGAGATGCATAATGGAAGTCCTTCAGAAACAAACGGTTAAAACACCTGCTGAGTGGGAGAAGGCAATGGGCGTTAGTCTTGTCCTTCAGACTCCTGACTCCTCCTCAATGAAAGGTTATCTGAAAAAAGATATAACAGCAAACGAATTCTGCTATCAGCTTCTCTATTCGAAGGAGCTCGATTTCGATGTCACCGACCAAAAGAAGTTTGAAAAAGCCTTAAACGATTATGTGAAAAATTACGGAGTGAGTGTCTTCTGTGCCAATCTTCTGCTGAAAGGAACAAAATTTAACAAATCCTGATAGCAGTCCCCGGGATTTGTCGTCTGAAGCTGTTGTTCCTATTACACTACATAAAGAATAAATGCGTAGAGCAGATAAAGCATTATCAGCACAGCTGAAAATATAAGGAAATAATTGATATTTCTCCTGACGTTTTCACTTTTTGATGATGTGCCGGCCGGCTCCTGATAAACAGGCGCGCTCCTCTTTTCTTCAATTATCTCGTTATCCTTGTATATATATTCAACCTGTATATTGCCGTTCTCATCATATACTTTACTTACACCCCATTTATTCCCTTCATGGTATATAATCTCTTCTTTTAATTTCCCGCTTTTATAAAAAAACTGCGAGAGTCCTTCTTCTTTGCCGTTCTCGTAATTCTTGGTCCCGAAGAGCTGCCCCGTTCTGTAGAAAAACTTGCAGTTTCCGTTGAGTTCTCCGTCCAGAAAATACCACTCTTCCTTTGAACCCCCGTTTTCATAAAAAGTTTTTGTAAGGCCGTCGCGTACGTCGTCCCTCATGCTTTCGGCTACTTTCATTATTCCGTTCTGGTAGTATATTTTTGAGACGCCGTTTTTCTTCCCCTTAATGTAGCTTATTTCAGCCTTCAGCTGCCCGTTGTCATAATAAAACCTGGATATCCCTTCGGGCTGATTATCTTTATACGTGATCTCACTGATCTTACCTCCCAGCTGGTTGAATATTGTGCTTACCCCGGTTTTACCCCCCTTTATGTATGTAATTATCTCAAGAAGCTGCCCTTCGGGCCCGAATATCTTCTCCTCCCAGTGCACCTTTCCGTCAACATAGTATTTCTGGCTCTGTATGGCCCCGCTTTCATAATAAGTAAGTGCCAGTCCGCTTTTTACAATTTCATTTTGAAAATACTGATGAAGATATTTCGTCCCGTCTTTCTTATAGTTGACTATCTCCCTGATCTGTCCGGCAGGGCTGTAGTGAATCTCTTTAAGAAGGAGGTGGTCATCTGTAAAAAAACGCTCACATTTGATTTTCCCGCTGTCGTAATATGTGCTGGAGTAATCAAAAGGAGATTCTTTCTCTAAATTATCCGGAGTTAAATTTGGATATTCGTTTTCCATTAGTCCTGTTTTCTACTTTCTGAATTCTTCTTTTAAATACTCGAAAAAGTTTTCGATAATTAAATATGTTTTTCCAATTTTTTTTTGAAATCTTAAATTTTTACACTCGTAAACCAATTTCCCCAACAATTTCCGGTACAGCTTTATGGTATATGACGGCATTTTTACAACCTATTACGAAAACGGGAACATAAGAGAAGAAACCAGCTACAAAAACGGGCTTCCGGATGGGGAGTCTAGAATTTACTACACGGATGGCCGCTTAATGGAGCTTTCTTACTTTAAGGCGGGGAAGAAAGAAGGCCCTTCAAGAACTTACTTTGAAAGCGGTATACTGAAAAGCGATATCCAGTACCAGGATGACCTCATCTCCGGAGATGCTAAGTATTATTACGAGGACGGGGAACTAAAAGCTGAGGTCTCCTACTGTGGCGGAAGGAAAAACGGCCCAACCAAAATTTTCTACAAATCCGGCCCCCTAAGAGAAAATCAAACACTGGTAGACGACAAAATTGAAGGGAAAAAGACCACTTACTACAAAAGCGGCATGCTCAAAGGGGAGTGGTCTTATAAAAACGGCGTCCCCGACGGGCCTTCAAGGTTTTATTACGAAAACGGCCAGCTCCTGGGAGAAAAAAACTACTCTGCCGGTAAAGACCACGGCTCGACGCAGATTTTCTTTAAAGACGGAAAGCTGAAGGAGAAAATTAACTTTGTCACTGGCAAAAAACACGGCGAAAACCTCCTCTTCGATGAATCTGGTAAACTTAAGGCCAGGATTCTTTATGAAAACGGAGAAAAAAAGGAAGTTGTTGTGCCTGAAGGTGAAAAGCAGGCGGGCTTTAATTATGAATCTTCCGCCTATGAAAAAGCCGGGCTTAAAGCCAGAAAAATTGCCGGAGGATTGCTCAAAATAGCTGCGGTTTTTGCCGTAATATTTGCCGTTTATATCATCTTCCTGGCAATTGCAGGATAGATCGCTCAACTTCTAAAGTGAAGTTCCTACCTTCAGCCTGGCATTTATAAAGAACGTCATGAAGCCGAAATGCCCGTCGTGATCCCTTGCCATTACTATGCTGGGGCCAAGGGCAAGTGTACTAAAGCCCCAGCCCGAAGCAACCCTCTGAACCAGTATATCAAGCGCATATTGGTGCCTTCTGTCGTGTGTCTCTACCAGTGCGTCGAATCTGAAGTCAAAAGTGCTCCCGGCCAGTGATAATTCCCGTCCCATATAACCTACGTGGATCTCATTTTGATATTTAGCCACATAAAGCTTTGCTCGGCTGCTGCCTAAGGTCCTGAAAGGATACCGGAATTCCCAGTTGAAATACGAGCCGTGCATGAGCTTTAGCTGCTTCAGGCTGTCGCCGTTTATTATTGTGGAAATATAATCTTTACTTAAGTCCTCCACAGTCCTCTGATAATTAAATTCAAAGAAATTTCCGAGCGGAATTACATAACCCACCTGATAGCCGGTTGTTGCAATTAGCGGGTTGCGGAAGAATTTCGGCTCTATTATAGGCTCCATATTTGTAAAAGCCCCGCCGTAGAAGCCCAGAATATGGACATTTGCCTCTGCAAAGTTTGTCTCCAAAGGGGCGGAATATGGGGTCCCGAATCCTACGGAAATTCCAAGGTCGTCCTTAAATGGAATGCCGAACCTTTCCCAGCCGTAGATTTGCAGGTACGGATTAACGTAAAACAGCGTCGAGGCAATCTGGTTTTTCCTCGGGGGCTCAACAATCTTATTCATCCTGATCTTGCTTATAACGCGCGTAAAAACACTCCCGAAATTGATATCGTCCAGCAGATTTATCTTGAATGGATAAGTCATAATTTTTGCGCGCGTCTCTGGTGTAAAAGATAAAAATGGGTATAAGGCACCTTTAATTGAAACAGTCTGATTGTTTGCGTCCCTTAAATCCACAATTATCTCGGCCTTCGGATCAGGCGGATCTATAAAGACTTCTTCCTGTATCTTGACAAACAGGCTGTCGTTATATGGCTCCATCTGATAGTATTCAATTTTTTCCGTCTCGTCGGTTTGTGCCAGTAAGAGTATGTTGGTAAGCAGCAATGAAATAATTATTAAAAGGATCCCTCTGATATTCATAATTTGTCATCTCTTTTTGTAAGTAGCAGCGTGTCTTAATTTAGCTGTATCCGGGTACATCCCTTTATATTAAATGTAACCGAATTTGTGACCCCCGCAACTTTTTCAGACTCAGGCCCGGGACTATTGTGACGGCTGTCACTGAAAGAATTCACAGCACCAGGCGTGTAATTTTGCTTTAAATGCAAACATACACTAAATTAGAAGGGCGTTTTTATCCGGCTTTTATGAGCCTCATTATTAAACATTCGGATAGTTATAAGATATTGGATAATAAAGAATTACAAAAAGAATATAAGACTTCACTTGAAGCAGCTTCATCGCACTATGAAAACTTTCCTGTCGTCTCGCTTTTCGTTCCCCGTAGACTAAGGAAGCATGTTGCGGTTATTTATAAGTATGCCCGAATGGCGGACGATCTGGCAGACGAGGGTGACGTCCTGCCTGCGAAAAGGATCTCGGCCTTAAACGAGATGGAGTCAAACCTTAAGTTTGCTTTGGAGGACAAAGGAAATAACCCGTTCTACCGGGCTTTAAGCAGTACAATAAATGAAATGCAGTTGACCCCATCTTACTTTTTTGACCTCCTTAAGGCCTTCAGGCAGGATGTTGAGGTAAAAAGGTACAATACATTTGATGGACTTCTTGACTACTGCCGCTATTCGGCTAACCCCGTAGGAAGAATTATACTTGAACTCTTCGGTGAAAGAGATCCTGGCCTTGCCTTATTATCCGACAAAATATGTACGGCGCTTCAGCTTACCAACTTTTACCAGGATGTCTGCATAGACTATGCAAAAGGAAGAATATATATTCCTCTTGAGGAGATGAAAAGTTTCGGGGTGAATGAAAATGATTTTGAGTTAAAGAAAATTAATACTAACTTTAAACAACTGATAAAGCTTCAGGTCCATAGGGCCAGAGAACTTTTCCTTTTAGGCAGGCCTCTTTTAGAGCACTTGCCAAGACCGCTTAACTATGAAATTAAGTGGACCATTCTTGGCGGAGAGAAAATACTAAGCAGGATCGAAGCTAACGGCTGCGATGTGCTAAGCCATAGGCCGCACATTGGTAAACTGGAATATTTTAACCTTTTAATTAAATCAATTTTTTGAGCTTTTATGACAGACTTTTCACAGCAGATTGCCAAAAGCAGCAAAAGCAGTTTTTACTACGCGTTCAGCCTTTTGCCGAACGACAAAAGAGACGCCATGAATACTGTTTATGCCTTCTGCAGGCAGACCGATGATATTGTAGACAGCGGCAATGAGCCTGAGGAAGTCAAGTACGAAATGCTGCGCAAATGGCGCATTGAGCTCGAAAAATCTTTAACCGGAAGCTCCGACTATCAGTTTTTTAACAAGCTCTCCCATATTATTCAGCAGTTCCATATCCCGATTGAGCCTTTCTTTGAACTCATAGGCGGCATGGAAATGGACCTGCAGAAAAACCGCTACCTTTCTTTTGAAGACCTGACTCTCTACTGCTACAGGGTAGCCTCAACCGTGGGACTCATGTGCATTGAAATCTTCGGCTATAAGAATAAATCAGCTAAGGATTTTGCCGTCAACCTGGGCCTTGCACTTCAGCTTACAAATATTTTAAGGGACGTTAAAACCGACGCACAGAACGGACGCATATATCTGCCTCAGCAGGATCTCCTCAAATTTAACTATTCTGAACAGGAACTCTTAAACAGCGTCTATAATGGAAATTTCGTACAGCTAATGAAGTATGAAGCCGAAAGAGCCAAGAACTATTTCGATAAGGCCAACCACGCACTCGACCTTGAGGATAAACCTGCCATGTTTGCTGCCCGCGCAATGCAGCATATTTATTATAAACTGCTGCAGAAAATCGAGGCCAGCCACTATAATGTCTACGACAAGAAGATCAAAGTTACTAAATTTGAAAAAGTCGGCATTGCACTCGGAGTCTGGGCAAAATACAGCCTTGTCTATTGATGAAGCCTAAGTGTGTAATTATTGGCGGCGGTCTTGCAGGCCTCAGCGCTGCAGTTAGTCTTGCAAAGGCAGGAATCGGTGTTGAACTTTTCGAAAGCGCCCCGAAACTTGGCGGCCGCGCATACTCTTTTACTGAAGCACGAACAGGCGACGTAATAGATAACGGACAGCATATCATGATGGGCTGCTACAATGAAACCCTCAGATTCCTTCGCCTGATCGGCTCTGTAGATAAGCTTAAAATTCAGAAAAGCCTCTCGGTTAGCTTCGTGGATAAAACGCTGGGACTTACTCCTCTTAAAACAGGGAATGCTTTCTATCCTTTTAACCTTCTTCTTGGACTTATGTCCTACAAAGCGCTTAAGTTTTCAGAAAGGCTTGAAATTATAGGCCTCTGTTCAAAGCTCATCCTCCTGAGGCCTGAAAGTATAGAAGACCTGACCGTTCTTCAGTGGCTGAAAAAAGAAAAGCAAAGCCCGGGCACTATAAAAGCCTTCTGGGAAATCCTTTCTACTGGCGCGTTAAATACAGATATTACAAGGGCCTCGGCATCCATTTTTGCCTCCATCCTTAAGGAGATGTTCTTAAAAGGCAGCCGTGCAGCTTCAATTATACTGCCGCGCACTGGCCTAAGCGGGCTTTATTGCCAGGATTCGGTAGATTTCATCTGCCGGCACGGCGGAAATATCACACTTTCTGAGCCTGTTAAATCGGTTGAAATTAAGAATAACAAAATAAAAAAGATCATCATTCAGGATAGGGAAGTAACCGGCTTTGATTTTGTCATCTCCGCCCTTCCTTACCACGCTTTTTCCAGGGTATTCCCCGGGGAGTTTGTTGATAGCCTTAGCCTTGAGGGCATCGCTTACTCATCCATTTTGTCGCTGAACCTATGGCTTAAGGAAAACCCCTTTAAGGACGAATTCTACGGACTGATAGATTCTCCGGTTCACTGGGTTTTTAACCATGGGAAATTTATCTCAATTGTAATAAGCAATGCAGATGAAATTTCGGGCAAAAGCAGGGAAGAACTTCAGGATATAATCTTCTTAGAGCTGGAAAAGTTTTTCCCGCAGTTTAACCGGAGTCTCGTCTCTTGGGCAAAACTCATTAAGGAAAAAAGGGCAACTTTTATTCCTTCTCCTGACATAATAAAACACAGGCCCGGAACCCGTTCATCCATAGAAAACCTTTTCCTGGCTGGCGACTGGACACAGACAGGGCTTCCTGCTACAATTGAAGGCGCAGTTAAAAGCGGTCACGATGCAGCTAAGGCAGTTCTGGAATACGGGAAATAAAACCTTACGGGACTTTTAATAACTTTTCATTTATATAAACTGAAAAATCCCCTGGAATTTAATTCCGGCAGAATCCCTAAACTATAATAAAACAACAACTTAGCTATATCCTTGGCTGTAAATTCCATTTCTTATTCAGTAATCTCTTTAACTGCCTTGAACTGCGGTCTTAAGCGTATTATCTTGTATAGATGCACATTAAGAGGAGAACTATGAACCGACTGCAATATGAAACTTCACCTTATCTGCAGCAGCATAAGGATAACCCGGTCGACTGGTATCCCTGGGGTGATGAGGCCTTCAGACGCGCCAAAGAACTCGACAGGCCGATATTGCTCAGCATCGGTTACAGCGCCTGTCACTGGTGCCACGTTATGGCGCACGAGTCTTTCGAAAACCCTGAAATCGCCTCTTTGATGAATGAGAAATTTGTTAATGTCAAAGTCGACAGGGAGGAACGCCCCGACATTGACAGCCTTTATATGAATTTCGTCCAGATTACAACCGGATCCGGAGGCTGGCCTCTTACGGTCTTCCTGACTCCTGAGCTCATTCCTTTCTACGGCGGCACCTATTTTCCCCCGGAGGAAAAATACGGAAGGCCAGGCTTTGTACAGATACTTAACGCTATTTCTGAAATTTTCAGAACTAGAAAAGATGATATACTCAATCAGACGCCAGGAATTCTCGATGCGCTCTCAAAGGCCTCGGAGTTTAAGAAAAATAAGAATATATTTACTCTTCCTGACTTTAACAGCGTCTTTACCGTGATCCTGAACGATTACGACGAGGAGTATGGCGGATTCGGGCGAGCACCAAAATTCCCCTCTGCAATGACACTGTTGTTCTTACTGCGCTACGCCTCCAGAACGGAAAATAAGGTCGCACTTGAAATGGTCGAAAATTCATTGAAGAAAATGGCCCACGGTGGCATTTACGACCAGATTGGTGGAGGCTTCCACCGCTATTCTACAGATAATGAATGGCTTGTACCTCACTTCGAGAAAATGCTCTACGATAACGCCCTCCTTAGCCGCACATACCTGGAAGCATACCAGCTGAGACACAACGGGTTCTTTCTTAAAATTGCAGAAGATACACTTTCTTATGTAATCCTCGAAATGACAGACTCTTCAGGCGGGTTTTATTCGGCGCAGGATGCAGATACGGAAGGCGTTGAGGGTAAGTTTTTCCTTTGGGATTATGACGAGCTTAAAAATATACTTTCAGGAGTTGAATTTGAAGCCGCACTTAAATTCTTCGGCGTTTCAAAGAAGGGGAACTTTGAGGGAAAAAATATACTTACAAGCCACGTTACTCTTGAGGAACTCTCCCTACAGCTCGGCATTACCCCCACACAGGCAGAAAGCATAATAAGCGGCGTCCGCACTAAACTTTTTGCCTCGAGGGAAAAAAGGGTTAAACCGGGCCTCGACGGCAAGATACTTGTAAACTGGAACGCCCTCATGCTGCAGGCTTTCGCACTGGCATATGGCGTTACGGGTAACGAAAAATACCTTAATGCCGCAAGAAAAAATGGAGATTTCATTTGGAATAACTGCTTTAAGGAAAACACGCTCCTGCATGCATTTAAGGATGGGGAGATTAAAAGCCCCGGCTTCCTGGACGATTACAGCTTCACCCTGGAGGCTTTCATCTCCCTATATGAGGTGACATCTGAGGAAGTCTGGCTTGAAAGGGCAGACACGCTCTGCGAAATAATGATAGAAAATTTCTACGACCCGGCCTCCTATGATTTTTATTTCGCCCCGAGGCAATCTCCCGGCCTCATCTTAAGAACCAAAGAACTCTACGACCAGGCAGTCCCTTCGGGCAACTCTTCGGCCGTAACGGCTCTCCTTAAACTTGCTGTCTTTAGCAATAAACAGCGCTTTGCTGAAATTGCCAGGATGGATTACTCTTATATGCACGACCTCCTTATAAAACACCCGGAAAGCTTTTCCTATATGCTCTCGGCCGTATACTACGACTTCATGAAGCCGCGTGAAGTTGCCGTCGTAACAAATACCGAACTTGAGATGAAAGAGGTAATAAGACTCTTTTTTAATGAGTTTTTCCCGTTCTCAATCCTCTCCTGCCGCACCGAGGGCAGCCCGGCAAAAATTGAACTCCAGAAGGGGAAAAGGGTAATTGAGGGAAAAATTACCTACTACATCTGCCAGAATTATACCTGCAGACGCCCCGTCTTCTCCTTTGAGGAATTAAAAGAAGCTATGAGGGACTTAAATATTCTTGAATAGAGCGCATTTTTTCCTTAATTTGAACTAGATTTTTTACAAATAATATGCCTCTGGTTGAATTAAAGAATATTTGCTTTTCCTATAATAGTTCTTCAAAGGATGAAACTGAATTTCAGCTCAACGACATCCACCTGACTATTGATGACGGGGAATTTATCTCCGTTCTGGGCCCAAATGGTTCGGGCAAATCTACCCTGTTGAAAGTAATTACCGGACTCTTAAAGCCTTCACGGGGTGAGATCACCCTTCTGGGGCGGAATTACAGGAACCTTTCCAGGAAATCTCTTGCCAGGGCAATAGCCTTTGTGCCTCAGTCATCGCTGGCTATTTTCCCATTTTCAATCTATGAAATTGTCATGATGGGGCGCACTCCGTACCTGAATATGTTCGGCTACGAGAAAAAAGAGGACCACGACCGCGTTATGGAAGCTATTGAAATGGTTGATATCGCTCACCTGAAGGACAAAGGAATCAATGAGGTCTCAGGCGGAGAGGCTCAAAGAGCTTTTATTGCCCGCGCAATCGTTCAGGAACCGAAACTCATACTGCTCGATGAACCAAATTCACACCTCGACATTAAACATCAGCTTTCAGTATTCAACCTGATCAAAAGCCTGAATGAAAAGAAGGGGCTTACTGTCCTGAGCGTTTCACACGACCTTAATCTCGCGGGCTTCTACAGCTCGAGGATCATACTGATGAAACAGGGGGGAATTATTGAGGACGACAAAACTGACAGAATCCTGACAAAGGAAAATATATACAAAATCTTTGAGGTAAATTCAGAGGTCGGAATAGACAAGGACTCACAAAGAGTAAATGTGGTCATTAAACCTGGTTATGAGAAATAATGGCTTCAGCTGGACAAAAAAATAATGCCATTGCTAAAAGAAGGATATGCACGTCCATTATTCTTATATTGCTGTTCGACCTGGTATTCCTTTACCTGAGCAAGTATTCTCATAAGAATCTCTCAATATTGGAATTTAACCCCAGGAGCACGGGCAATATACTGAATTTCCTCTTTACACTGATCCCTGCCCTCGGCTTTGCAATTCTTTTTTTCTACCCCGAAAAAATAGAAATTAAAAAGCTCTACGGACTTTTATTTATTACGCTTGTTATGAATATTCCGCTTATATTTACTTTATTCATTAAAGAGTTTAATTTACCCCTGCCATTTAAATATTTATTCGGTTATCCTCTTGAGAATATTTATGTGGCCCTGATGTTTTCGATTTTTCAGTTTCTCCTGTTTTATCTGACTGCTGCAACCTGGCTGATTGTTTTCAGGAATAATAATTATTTGTACTTGCGTTCGTTATTGTATTCACTATTTGTTATTTTTGTACTGGTTATTGGCGCCTTTATTCATGAAAATGAATATGAGGATAATTCAGAGAAATATTTCAAGGACGGCTCGAGGGCTGATGTTGCCGTTATACTGGGCGCTGCGGTTTACTCGAAGAACAGACCCAGCCCTATTTTTGCCTCAAGAATAGGGAAGGCAAATAACCTCTACAACGCGGGAATGGTGAAAAAACTCCTCGTTACCGGCGGCAACGCTCCCGGCGAGATGAGCGAGGCTGAAGTAGCTTATAAGTATCTGGTCCGTTACGGCGTCGATCCCGAGAATATCTGGATCGAAAGAAAAACATCCTCAACTTCGGAACAGATTGAATATATTAAAGAAAACCTTATTGACAAAAGAGGACTTAAAAAAATTATTATTGTCTCCGATCAGTTCCACCTGAAACGGGCAATGGAAATGTGCGACTTTTATAACGTTAAAGCCGACGGAATAGCTTCCGGCTTGCGGCTTAGCCTCGAAAAGCTGTTCTTCTATAAATTCAGGGACAGCCTGGCATTACTTCTTTTCTGGTTGTTTGCATTATAACTTTAATTGTAGGAAGTTTAACAATTTTGAGGAGTCCTAAATGGTTAATTTCGAAATGATGGAAACTTTTAATCATGAGCAGGTTATCTACTGCACCAATAAGGAAGCAGGACTTAGGGCTATTATTGCGATTCACAATACCACACTGGGGCCTGCCCTGGGAGGTACCCGCATGTGGAACTACACCACAAGTGAAGCTGCACTCAAGGATGTTTTAAGGCTCTCAAGAGGTATGACCTACAAGGCTTCGGTTGCAGGCCTTAACTTGGGCGGCGGTAAAGCCGTTATAATCGGCGACTCGGCAACACAGAAAAATGAGGTCCTCTTCAGAACTTTTGGCAAATTTGTCGATGGCCTGGCAGGCCGCTATATTACGGCTGAGGACGTTGGTACAGACGTGCGCGATATGGAATTTGTACGCATGGAAACCAAATTCGTTACCGGTATCTCCAAGGCCTTGGGCGGCAGCGGCGACCCTTCTCCTGTAACGGCCTACGGCGTTTACGTCGGCATTAAGGCCTGTGCGCATGAAAAATGGGGCACCGATTCTCTGAGGGGAAGAAAAGTTGCAGTGCAGGGCGCGGGAAACGTTGCCCGCTACCTTTGCGAACACCTTTATAACGAGGGCGCTGAAATATTTGTTACGGATATCGTTGAATCAAAAGTAAAACGCCTCCTTGAAACGGTTAAAGCACACGTCGTAAAACCTGAAGAAATCTATGATATTGACGCCGATATCTTTGCCCCTACGGCCCTGGGCGCAATTATTAACGACGAGACACTGCCAAGATTCAAGTTCCAGATTATTGCCGGAGGCGCTAATAACCAGCTAGAGGATGAGGCAAAACACGGTCAGGCACTCCTGCAGAAGGGGATACTCTATGCACCGGACTATGTAATTAACGCAGGTGGTCTCATTAACGTGGCCAATGAACTCGAAGGCTATCGGCAGGACAGGGCAATGAAGCAGGCCGAAGGAATCTATGACGTCCTTCAGAAAATTATCGATATCTCAAAGAAGGAAAATGTCCCGACTCATGTGGCATCAAATAAAATTGCAGAGGAAAGACTCTGCCACGTGGGAAACATTAGAAAAATTTATACCGGTACTTCTAACTTTTCCGGTAGACTTGGTGAATTAACTATGAAGTAGATCTGACAGGGCATTCAGTATTATATAACCCTAAAACCCCATAGTGATACTGAATGCTTGTTGGTGTTTTTTTGAAAAAAATATTGTGGGAAAATGAAAAAAAAGATAAACAGGCGGATCCTTAGAGAAAAAGTTTTACAGATTCTGTATGCATTTGAAATGAATAACGAGGGACTTGAAGCCCTCACCGAGGGTATACTTTCAGATCTTGAAGAGGAAACAGACAAGGAATTCTGCCGGATACTGGTTAACAAAACCCTCGTCCATCAGACGGAGCTCGATAAAAAAATTAACGAGCGCGTAAATAACTGGGAGCTTAACAGAATTGCTCTTATAGATAAAATCTTGCTTAGAATGGGCCTGTGCGAACTTATGTATCTTCCCGATATCCCTCCAAAGGTTACTATTAACGAGGTAATTGAAATTGCCAAGAATTTCAGCACCCCTAACAGCGGGAAGTTCATCAACGGAATTCTGGACACCGTGCTCTCCGGCCTCAGGGAAACGGGCAGCCTTAATAAAACTGGCCGCGGCCTTATTGACGAAACGATACAGAAGAAACCTAAAAGAAATAAGGCGGATGAAGAATAGAGGTAGGATATTTGCCTGGACTCTCTTTGACTTTGCAAATACCGCCTTTTCGGTCATTATTGTAACTGTTATTTTTTCAAAGTACTTTTCAAATTATGTTACCGGCGGTAAAAGATGGCTCTGGGGGCTTGCAGTCAGCATCTCTATGGTACTGGCTGCCATACTTAGCCCTCCATTGGGCGCTATTGCCGATAGTTCCAGGAACAGGAAAAGATTTCTCCTCATATTCACGCTCCTGTCCATTGTCTGCACGTCCTTAATGTTTTTTGTCGGCAAGGGGGATATACTCCTGGGCTTTGTACTATTTGTTCTGGCAAATATAGGCTTCGAAGGGGGGCTGGTTTTCTATGATGCCTTCCTGCCGAATTTAACAGAAAAGAAAAATTTCGGGCGCGTCTCAGGCTACGGCTTTGCAATGGGATACCTCGGGGCTCTTGCAGTGCTCTTAATCGTTATGATGCTCCTTCCTCCGCAGAGTTCGGCCGAATACTACTTCTATATCAGGCTTTCTTTTGTTGTTGCGGCTTCTTTCTTTTTTGTCTTTGCAATACCCTTATTTTTCTTCGTCAGGGAACCCCAGGTAACACTCCTTCAGAGGGAAAACCTCGTAAAAAAAGGGCTCCAGAGGAGTTTTTCCACCTTTAAGGCTCTGTTTTTTACAAAAGAATATCCCGCGGTCTCAAGATTCCTTCTGGCTTTCTTTTTGTACAATGACGCAATCCTGACTATTATTGCTTTTGCCTCCATTTTTGCATCGAATATTCTGAAGATGACAGACCAGGAGGTAATTTACTTTTTCGTCATCGTTCAGAGCACTGCGGTTTTCGGATCTTTTGCCTTCGGAATCATCTCTGACCATATCGGGCCCAAGAAAACAATTAGCATTACACTGCTTATCTGGATAGCCGTTATAATTGGGGCATTCTTTGTTACCACCATCTGGGAGTTTTATATTGTGGGGCTCCTTGCCGGGCTTTCAATCGGCAGCTCTCAGTCCTCAAGCCGCAGCTTCATGGCACTTTTAACACCAAAGGAAAGGGAAGCAGAGTTCTTCGGGTTTTATGACGGCCTTTTTGGTAAATCCTCTGCCGTGGTCGGCCCTCTGGTCTATGGAATTGTTGCCGACTTCTCCAACGAAAGGATTGCTGCCCTGGCCATTGGAAGTTTCTTCGTTGCCGGACTTTTTCTGCTTCAAAAAGTCCAGGAACCCTCCTTTAAGAAATCCTGAAATAAAGTGAAATTCTTCTTTTTCTAGATGTACCGCACGGCTTTAAGCCATGATATTTTAGCGGCGTAAATATTTCACCCAGGGCTTTAAATAAAATCAGGCATTCCCCCAATTTTTTTAAATAAATCATTAAAAACTTTTGATTTCTTTTAATGAAAACGATATTTTGGGTAAGTCAAAAAAAATACCTTATTTATGACATATCTTCCGGAAGCATTAGCCTATCTCTGGATAATGTAACTTCGGAATCTGTTCATTTAATAACATTCTGTCTCAATAATCCAAAATATATTTGGACAAATCATTCTTTAACTACCAAAAAGCTCAAAAAGTAGAGGTGTAGAAAATGAGTTTAGTGAATCTGCAAAAACTACTTAAAACCAGCCTTCAGCTCTTTATTCTGGCAGTGCTGCTCTCCCAGACAGTTTTTGCCGGCGGCGGCAAGCTGACTGGAAGAATTACTGACAAGAAAAGCGGTGAAGCGCTGGGTTTTGCAAACGTCATTATTACCCAAGTCTTGCAGGACGGGAAGATGATTAATCTTTCATCTCCCCTGGGTGCACGGACGGATGGGGAAGGATATTATGTGATCCTTAATATCCCTTCCGGAGAATATACCGTCAAGGCAAGTATTATTGGTTACACATCAGTAGTTGCCAGAGAAGTAAGGGTCGATCCCGACAGAACAATTAATTTCAACTTTGAACTTGAACCTGCTTCAATTCAAACAGATGAAATTGTTGTTACTGCTAAAAAAGAAATCATTAAGGCCGACGTCTACAGCACGCAGCAGATGATTTCTTCTGAAACTCTTCAGAGCCTTCCGGTCGTAAGAGTCGACGAATTTCTGGGTAAACTTAAAGGTATCCAGCTCTCAAGCTCCTCCGACGGATACGGCCTTTCTGTTAGAGGCGGCGCAATAAGGGAAACCGACATCAGAATGGATGATATATCTCTGAAGGACCCAAGAAGTGAAAACTCATACCTGGGATTTAATTCAACTACAATTAATGAAATCCAGGTCGTAACAGGCGGCTTTGAGGCAAAATACGGCGGCATCAGAAGCGGCCTCCTTAATATCAAAACTAAAGACGGCAGCCGCGAAAGATTTACTGTCTCACTTAAGACCGACTATACCCCTGAAGGACAGTACAGGTTCTTCGGAACTAACCCTTTCAGCAACGACTCCTGGATTTACAAAATCTATTCAGGGGAGTATGCATCAAGCGGTTCTCCTACAACTGACCCTACATTGCCTGTTGACCTCCAGGATTTTAAGGGCTGGAAAAAAACTACTGGCGGTGACCTTAAAGCACTCGATACATTGCAGAGAATGGAGCTCTGGAAACTTCAGCATCCGCAGTATGGAGTTGCCAGGAGGCCCGACTACGTAATTGAAGGCACCATTACAGGTCCTTTTGTAATTCCTAATACGGCTTTTATGGCTGCATTCAAATACGAGAATTCACAATTCGTTTACCCTATCGGCCCAAGAGACAGCTATGAGGACTGGAATGGTCAGCTTAAACTGACTACCACAATTGACGAAAAATCAAAGTTGTCCGTAAACGGTATGCTCGCGAAAATCTATAGCAACACAAGCGGCCAGACCGCAAGCTATGATGCCTCGCAGACCTTTGCATATATGAATAATAACACACCTTCGTCAATTGTAAGGCAGGCTGCTCAAATTGGGGGTACGAACTTCCCCTATATATATAACAAGAGCCGCTTTCAGTTCTTCGACCAGACTTTTGCCATGGGCGGCTTTAAGTTCACCCACGTCCCGATGCCTAACTCATATTTTACAATCGATTTCCAGATGGGCTACACGGGACAGGATATTACTCCTATGATGATGGACATGAATGCCGATTCCAGTAATAACTATGTTAAGATGTACAGCCAGGCTGCAAAGAAATGGTACTATTTTAACCTTCCTACCTCCGGCGTCCCGAACGGAACAACCCTTCTTGCATTAGACGCAATGAACAAGTTCAATATGTACGGCGGGGGGCAGTGGGCCGATTCCTCATATTCTTATAGCTACCAGCTGAAAGGCGATTTCACCTGGCAGTTTAACAGGTTTAACCAGTTCCAGGCTGGATTCAGCGCTGGGCTCCAGAAGATAAATGTCTATGCCGGATACTGGAATCAGTCTGTAGTATCCTTTACCCCGAATTCATGGCAGTACTTTAAGGCTTCTCCTCTCGATATCGGTTTTTACGCTCAGGATAAACTTGAGTTCGAGGGAATTATCTTGAATGCCGGACTCAGGTTAGATTACTTCAATCCGATGAGAAAGGGTTACCAGGTTGGATTCCCCGAGGATAAAGACTATACTAAACTCTATACAGATATTTACAACAATACGCCCGGATCTTACAACAGCTATGAAAGATGGCTCCTCTTCAGAGGACTCCTGGCTAACCCTCCCGGATGGCCAGAAGTTGAATCTAAAGCACAGCTTAAGCTCTCACCGAGACTCGGTGTTTCATTCCCCATTACCGAAAAGAGCAAAATGTACTTCAACTACGGTCATTTTTACCAGAGGCCTGCGGCTTCCATTCTCTACAATATGAAGCTGAACGCCATGTCGACCGTTATTCCGACTCCGGATCTCATCATGGCCAGAACTGTACAGTATGAATTCGGCTACGAACAGGTGCTCCCTCTGGACTTTCTAGCCAATATTACTGCTTACTATAAGGATGTATCCAACGAGCCAATGACAAGACAGTTCGTGGACTTCAACGCAATCAATATAGTTTCTAAGTACTATCCTGACAGGTACTCTGATATCAGAGGAGTTGAACTCAGGTTTGAAAGAAACGCCGGCAGGTTTGTTACTTTTAGCTCAATGTACGATTACATGATTACTTCAGAAGGTTATACAGGTTTTGAAACTATGTATGAGAATCTTGTATTAAACAAGGAAAATAAACTAAGAAGCGCGACACAGTATACACCGATAGCAAAACCAAGGGCAAATATCAATCTAAACCTGCATACTCCGGATGATTTTGGGGCGCTCTTTGGAAACTGGCTTGCCAACTTCTTCTTTGAATGGAGAGACGGCGGGAAAGAAAAACTCACTAATAATGTCGATGTGAAACTTGAGAAGTGGGCTGACAGGGTTAACTGGTGGAACATCGATTTCAGACTCTCCAAGGAGATCTCATTTGTCAACAGCATGTTTGAATTATCACTTACGGTGAAAAACCTGACCAACAACAAGTTCTTAAGTACTGAAAACATGACTCAGGCCGAAGCTTCAGCCTATAGAAATGAGATCATAAACAACGGAGGACAGTGGGGCGATTATAAGTCTCCTAACCTGGCTAAAATTTTCACGGCCTCCTGGGAAAATGTCCTTTTCCTTAACCCGAGAAGAGTCGTCCTCGGCCTTCGCGTAAATCTTTAATCGCATGAATTATTATTTAAGATTTAAAAGGTAGAACAATGAAGAATAAATTTACAGTTTTTAGCTTTGTCTTCCTGCTGCTTATTACTACAGGGGAGATTACGGCGCAAAGCATGCCCCCTGTCTTTGATCCCCCGAAGATGGATATTGACGTGGGTAACTATACTTTCTTCCTTCAGAGGAAGTATGGGATGAATCAGAACGAAGCTGGCGGGCTTTCTGTTCAGCCTAGCTGGAACTACGGCGGAGTCCTTAATTTTAACTGGGGACGCGACCAGTTCCGTTCTGATATGATGACTAACCTCTTCCAGCCGCTGGTCTTCGTCAATGGTGTCGTGGACCCACTGGGAAGAAAAAAGAAGTATTCTGTCCACCCTACCAGAGTTGACAAGTGCGTTAACCTCTGCGAAGTCGACTGGGGACGCCAAATCAGACGCTACAGGCCTCCCAGCATCATCGTTGACGGCGTTCAGGTCCAGCCTCCTTATGACTGGTATGTCGACAGAAACCTTGAGGCTGATATTAAGGTTGAGTGGGAAGACGTCTATGAAAACGGCTTCCGCAGCCACGTTACTACGTATGCCTTTGCCGACCCGGATAACGACGATTACCTCATCTGGAAGGCTACTCATAAGTTTACCGGCGAAGTTGTTGTAAGCTATAAAAGAACCGGCCCCGATAAAACTTTCGGCAAGACGGATACTATGCCAAGCCAGACCGTACAACTTTACTGGCCTGTAACTTTTACCATGGGACCTTCAAGACTTGGAACCTATAAAACTACTTCAGACTACGGCGGAATTCCTGACGACGACAAGAACAGCTGGTTTGCAAGGAAATCTAACCTTGTAAAAGGACAGAGCCGCGACTCCCTGAAGATTGCTTATTTCTGGGATTCCAAAAAGTTCAGCCCTAAGACCTATCCCAACGGTTCAACTGACGATTCAGGCGATCCGGATCTGACAACAGGATACCTATATGCTCCGCAGATCCCGGGTTACGCTCTGCTTTTTGCAAGCAAAAGCGCCAACGAGGTTACAACTGACGATAAATCCCAGCCTTTTGCTCTTTCTTATGCCTCAATCAGGCAGGATAAATGGGCCAATAAGGCTGATGAAAATGCCCTTTTATACAGCGGACGCCACCCGCAGCTCGGTCGTTTCCCGACGCCTGAGGACCTTCAGAAATTCAGGCCTAATCAGAATGAACAGGGTGCAATGAGATTTGTCGTTAACGGCCCCTACGACCTTACGCTCGACAGGGCCCATAACAGGGCAGATTCCGTGACCTTTGTATATGCAGTCGGATGCGGCTCAATAGGCATCGATAAGGCACAGCAGCTCGGCGCCGACTGGTTGAGCAAGAAAATTACTGACGAGGAAAAAAATGCCGGCTTTATTGAACCCGGCAAAGACTCCCTCTTTAATACGCTCGATAAGGCTAACTTTGCTTGGAACCAGATCAATAAGGGCATTAAGCTTCCTGCCGCCCCGCCACCGCCGGATGTTAACGTGACCGCAGGACCCGACATTGTTACAGTCGGATGGTCTTACCCCGACCAATCCTATTTTCAGGACGCAGTTACAAATGCCGATGACTGGAGCGAGTGGAGAGTTTACAGAAAGGGAGGTTCTTTCCTTACTTTCGACCCAAATGATGAAGGCGTTATTAATAAATGGGAACTTGTCTATTCAACCCGCGACAGGAATATCAAGTCATTTGTGGATTCAAACGTTGTAAGAGGCCACGATTACTATTACGCAGTAACTGCTGTCGATAACGGATCTCAGAATACTACTGGCTACTTGCCGGGTGAAAGACTCGAAAGCTCCAGATTCGTTAATATGACACAGGTGCCTGTCACTCCTTTTAAACCGGGACTTAATACAAGCAGTCTGGTCAGAGTCGTTCCGAATCCTTTTACCAGCGTTGCCGGTGCAGCACTGAATTATTACGTGCAGGACCCGAATCAAATTAATTTCTATAATCTTCCCTTCGCTTGCAAACTCAGTATCTTTACTGAGGCAGGGGAACTGGTCTGGGAGAAAAATCATTACGGAACTGCCGATGAAAAATGGAACCAGAAGACCGACTATAATCAGTTTGTATCAAGCGGCCTTTATATACTGGCTGTTTCAGATTGCAAGGACATTGAAGGCAAACCGCTGGATCAACAGTTTGTTAAATTCGTTATCATTAGATAAGAATTTATAATACTCAATTTATGGAGATAAAAAATGAATTTTAAGATTAAAGATAAATTGATGGTTCTGATTGGACTGCTTATCTTTACAGTCCCGGCAAGTGCCCAGATTACTAAAAAGGCACAGGTTGGAATGAAGTTTCTAAGCAATCCCGTCTCGGCAGAGGTGATCGGAAGGGGCACTGCCGGCATTAATTCCACATTTAATTCCAACGGCATCTTCTGGAATCCTGCCCTTACTTCCATGATTCCGGGAAATATCGACCTCAGCCTGAACTACCATCAATGGATCGCCGATATCTCATATAATGCCGTTGCCGCAAGCTTTAATGCTTTCGATTTCGGCGTTGTTACTCTGAGCGGTACCATTGTTAACTATGGAGACCTGATTGCAACGCGCAGATCTCTTACCTCAGACGGCTACGATGAAGTTGGCACTTTTTCTCCTACAGCCTTTACACTGGGCCTAGGTTTTGCACAGAAGATCTCCGACAGGTTTTCTTACGGCGTAAACATTAAATACGTTGACCAGAACCTGGGCTCCGCCTGGATGACAGCTACAATGGATTCCATGGACGCCAGTAAGTCTACGATTAAATTAAAGGAGTACGGGCTTGGCGCTGTGGCTGTTGATATCGGCACATACTACGATTTCAAATTCAAAGGAATAACATTTGCCGCTACACTCTCCAACGTCTCGCGCGAAATGAAATACGAGAACGAAGTATTCCCGCTGCCATTTGCTGTCAGCTTCGGCTTTACTGTTGCTCCCTTGCAGTTTGCTTTCCAGAACATGCAGGGACACGACCTGGTTGTGATGTTTGAATCAAACCACCCGAGAGATTTTGGTGAAAAACTGAAATATGGCGCTGAATACAGCTACGAGAAAACATTTTTTGTTAGAACAGGTTACGTTACCAATACAGATGAAAGAGGATTTTCCGCAGGTCTGGGTTTCAGAAAGACAATTTCAAATGTTCCTTTCAGAATCGACTACGCATTCCAAAAATTTGGAATTTTCGGCAACCTTCATAACTTTACTGTAGGTATCAGCTACTAATCAGCAGATTCTTATTAACCCCGGACTTTCCTTCTAGGTCCGGGGTTAATCCTTTACTCTTGAAACCTGCCTTTCTAACCTTTAGCATTATATTACACGCAAGCGGTACGAATATCAAATTTAGGAGTCTTTTATCTATGAACGATTCCTGGCAGAGCGGCAATTCCTACGATAAATTTATGGGCAGATGGAGCGCTCTGGTTGCCCGCAAATTCCTGAAATGGCTTTCTGTTCCTCCCGGTAAAACCTGGCTGGATGTAGGCTGCGGCACAGGTACACTGACAAGGCTCATTCTTAAAGAGCAAAATCCTGAGGGAATTTTGGCGGTTGACTCCTCGCATGACTTTATTTCCCATGCACAAAAAAATATTACAAGCCCTCTTGTCCGCTTTAAGGTGGGTTTAGCCCAGTCACTTGAACTTCCTTCTGGCGCCATAGATGCCGTAGTATCGGGACTCGTCCTCAACTTTGTCCCTGATCCCGAGGCAGCAATTACGGAAATGAAGAGAGTTGCAAGGCCGGACGGGACAATAGGTGTTTTTCTATGGGACTATGCCGAAGGGATGCAGATGCTGCGTTTCTTCTGGGATGCCGCCGTGGAACTGGACCGTGGTGCCGAAGAATCTGACGAAGGCCTGAGGTTCCCTTTATGCCGGAAGGGGGCTCTGGAATCTCTTTTTCTTAAAGCCGCGTTAAAGCAGGTTGAATCCAGGACAATTGAGGTTAAAACTGTATTCCGTAATTTTGACGACTTTTGGGAGCCTTTTCTTGAAAAAGTTGGTCCGGCACCGGGCTACGTGATGGGCTTAGGTGAAAAAGACAGGCAAAAACTTGAAACTAAACTCCGCAAGTCCTTACCCACAGCCAGCGACGGCTCAATCCCGCTAATGGCCAGGGCATGGGCAGTAAAAGGCAGAACATAAGACCTTTTTCAGCTCCCGTATAACATTCCAGCTGTTTTTCTGGCATTGATTGTGACCTTTCTTTTTTATATCAGTTTATAACAATTGTAATTTATAAATAGTATGAAGGAGAATGGAAATGAGAAAAGGATTGGTTCGGTTGATTATTGCGGCTTTCTGCTTTACTGCTCTTTCCTCCCTGTACGGGCAGGGGAAAATAGACCAGGTAAAAAGCAAATTAAAACAGATAAATGAACAGTGGGCAAACTACGATAAAACCGGTAACTTCCAGGCAATATGGGATTTTTATGCCGATAGTGCAGTCGTGCTTCCTCCAAACGCCAAAATGCTCCGCGGCAAAGATGCCATCAAAGCCTTTTATGAAGGCGAAAACAAGAACATCGACAGGTTTACAAATGTGGAATATAATACCGTTGATGTACTTGGAGAGAATAATCTCTTTATGGAGATTGGCACTTATAAGAATACCATCCGGATGAAGAATATGAGTAATCCGGTTGATGATGAAGGGAAATATGTTACCGTATGGAAGATGATGCCTGACGGGTCATTAAAGGTGGTAGCTGATATATTTAATACCGATAAGAGCCTCAAAGAAGTCCAAAGCGCAAGGATGAATGAAAAAGACAAAGATGATGAAATGACCGGAGGCAGGGAAAAGAAGTAGCTGACTTTTACTGTTCTTTAAAAATAAAAAGCCTGACAAATGTCAGGCTTTCTTTTGTGGGAGCTAATGGATTCGAACCAATGACCCCCTGCTTGTAAGGCAGGTGCTCTGAACCAGCTGAGCTAAGCTCCCGTATCAGTCTTTCAAAAAGTGAGACTTAAATATAAGTCTATTATTTCCAAAAAGCAAATACTTTTTTGCTTTTACTTTGCTTTTTTTTAGAGCGAGCGACGGGGATCGAACCCGCGACATTCAGCTTGGGAAGCTGACACTCTACCAACTGAGTTACGCTCGCATTTTTTTTTTTAGTCCCGATAAGCGTCAAAGAACTATCATTAAATTAAATAACTAATTCTTATTTTTCAAGCAAAAATAAAGAAAATTCTTCTTGTCTCATATCACTTCCGGCATTAACTTTGCTCCCGTATTAATAACTTACTCCAAGAAACTTTATGGCATTCAGGCTGTCTGCAAAAGGGAAAAAATTAACCGAAATATTTCTTTTAACGGCTGTCGTAATTGCGGCTTTCTTCTTCTGGAATTCATTCGTGACTTTCCCCGTTAAACTCCTTGTGGTGCTTCTGCATGAATCTTCACACGGAGTGATGACGCTCCTTACAGGTGGCAGAATAATCGAAATGCAGATCACCTATCAGCTAGGAGGAGCCTGCGTTGCAAAAGGAGGGAACCCTCTTATTATCGCCCCTGCTGGTTACATAGGCAGCGCCCTGCTTGGAGCCCTGATATTTGCCTCAACAAAAAATTTCAATTTCAGCCGCGCGGTCTGTGATGTGCTTGCTCTTGTATTCCTCCTCCTGGTTATTCTTTACATTAAAACGATCTTTGGCGTTCTTTTTACGCTGGGTTTTTGTCTCCTTTTTTTCCTTTCCCCCAGGTTTCTTCCCAATTTTATTCACTTTTTTCTCCTTAGAACTATAGGCATTATGAGCTGCCTTTATGTAATAATTGATATTAAGGAGGACCTCCTTACCTCAGCCTCACAGACAAATACAGATGCAGGCGTCCTTGCACGCGCTACCCATATTCCTGCTATGGGCTGGGGCGTTATAATGTTCATTGTATCTGTTACGGTAACTTTTCTTCTAGTAAGGAATTATCTGAAAAGAGGCTGATTTTTTCTTTTTGAGGCCTGTTACTCGGAATACTTTCTTTTGGCTTTCCATTCCAGCATCTGCTCAATGTCCTGCTCGTCCTGATAGATCAGCTTTTGGGCTGTCTTCGTCAGATCCGAATCGATGCTGTTTTCTAAAAATGCCTGGCTTAAACCGGTTGCCGTCTGGTGATGGATAACTAGAATGGAGGCAAAATCATAATCAAGATCACCCGTAGGGGAGTAACTCCTCAGGCGGTCAATCATGAGATCCATGGCGGTAAATAGTGTGCGCGTCGTTATGCCTTGCCCGGTTTCCTTTTCTTTCTTCGAGGCCTGTTTGTCTTTTGCCTTATTAAAATCACTTATTTCACTTTTTACTCTTTTATCTGTCCTTTTGGCCAGGTCCTTCATAGTGTTGTCTTTGCCTTTTGAGATTTCTTTCTGAGAAAGGGAAATGGCACCTCCCAGAAAAATAGCCATAACCAAGGAATAATCATTTTCAGGATTATTGGTGAGCTTTACGGCCTTAACCTTGCTATAAATATCCTTCAGCACACCGCTTAATTCATCATCCTTCTGGTCAAAAGCTGCTGAAACTGCCCCCGTAAAGCGCTCTCCTGAATTACTTCCAGCCGGGGGATTGAATAAAAGAAGAAACGCCACCAAAATTACCCCGGGCAGCGCCAAAATTAAAACAAAACCCCTTGTTCTCATTGTAACTCCCTCCATTAATAGTATTATAAACTATTCCTGAAGAAATAAAATGATAAAGACTTAGCTGTCATTTTCTTTTGTCCTGAATCCGATTGACTTTTAGCGTTATATTACTTAGACTTTGTAAATTAAAATAAATTCCTTATGTTGTCTCGAAAAGCAAATCTTACCTTTATAAATCAATTGTTAAACATTCTGTCCTTGGAGGAATTTTATGGAAGTGTTAAAAGAAACTGCCACTAACCTGGATTTTCTGAAAGTCCTGGGGATCAAAGAAAAAAATTACGGTTCTTCAAGCGGATTAAAATGGAATGAAACTACCGATCAGGGCGAACTTAAGATATATTCCCCTGCAACCGGAGAATTTATAGGCTCTGTATATCAGGCATCAGAAAAGGATTATGAATCTGTCGTAGCAACGGCATATGAGGCTTTTAAGGTCTGGAGAAAGGTCCCTGCTCCCAAAAGAGGCGAAATTGTTCGCCAGATTGGCCTTAAATTAAGAAAATACAAACAGCCCCTGGGTACACTCGTTTCATACGAAATGGGAAAGTCACTCCAGGAAGGCCTGGGCGAGGTCCAGGAAATGATCGATATCTGCGATTTTTCTCTCGGGCAGTCGCGCCAGCTCTACGGTTTTACAATGCATTCGGAAAGGCCTAACCACAGAATGTACGACCAGTACCATCCTCTGGGCATCGTGGGCATTGTATCGGCTTTCAATTTTCCTGTAGCCGTATGGTCCTGGAATTCCATGCTTGCTGCAGTCTGCGGAGACGTCAACCTCTGGAAACCCTCGTCAAAAACGCCTCTTACGGCAATTGCATGCCAGAACATTATAGGCGAGGTAATTAGGGAAAATAACCTCCCCGAAGGCATCTTCTCTCTCGTTATAGGGCGCGGTGCAACAATAGGCGAATTGATGCTTAAGGATAAGAGAGTACCTCTTATTTCTATTACAGGATCTACTGCAGTAGGGCAGCATGCATCCGAAGTAATTGCAAAACGCTTCGGCAAATCGATCCTTGAGCTTGGCGGCAATAATGCTATTATTATTACTCCCGATGCCGACCTCAAAATGGCAATGCCTGCCGTCGTCTTCGGTGCCGTTGGTACTGCAGGACAGCGCTGCACTACTACACGCCGGCTCATTATTCACGAATCAATCTATGACAAGGTAAAGGATTCTCTCCTTAAGGCATACAGCGGACTTAAAATTGGCAACCCGCTTGAAGAGAAAAACCACGTCGGCCCGCTTATAGATAAATCTGCGGTCAGCATGTTTACAAAAGCCCTCGAAACAGCAGAAAAAGAAGGCGGAAGGGTAATCTTCGGTGGCCAGACGCTCTCAGGCGAAGGCTACGAGTCCGGCTGCTACGTTATGCCTGCAATAGTAGAAGCTGATAACAGCTTTAGCATCGTACAGGAAGAAACATTTGCCCCTATACTTTACCTCATTAAGTATTCTGGCGACGTCAGTCAGGCAATTGAACTTCAGAACGGCGTCGTTCAGGGCTTGTCATCTGCCATATTTACAAATAACTTAAGAGAGGCCGAGGCCTTCCTTTCTTCGGCAGGAAGCGACTGCGGCATTGCAAACGTTAATATCGGCACCTCGGGTGCTGAAATTGGCGGCGCCTTCGGAGGCGAGAAGGAAACAGGCGGCGGCCGCGAATCAGGCTCCGATGCCTGGAAAGCTTATATGAGGCGCCAGACAAATACAATTAACTACGGCACCGACCTGCCGCTGGCTCAGGGAATTAAATTCGACATATAATTCCCTTAAATAACTTTTTTTTCTTGAAATGCCCGCCTGTTACCGGGATCTTGGTCCCGGTTTACACGGGCATTTGTTAATTAAATACTGTGCTATTACAATTAAATGACTGGAGACAATAAAAATGGCTGATGTAATTGACTATAAAATTATAGGCGACGATATTCAGGTTGTTGAAGTGGAACTCGATCCCGGCGAAGGCGTCCGTGCCGAGGTAGGAGCTATGATGTTTATGGAAGACGGTATCGAAATGCAGACTTCCACCGGTGGAGGTCTTTTCAGCGGCTTTAAGAGGATGGTTACAGGCGAAAGCTTCTTTATTACTACTTTTCTTAATAACGGCCGCGCGAAAAGACACATTACTTTGGGGGCTCCTTACCCCGGTAAAATTATTCCTCTCGACTTAAGCTCCCTCGGAGGAAAATTTATATGCCAGAAAGACGGATTCTTATGTGCCGCAAAGGGAATTGAAATAGGGGTCGAATTTACAAAAAGAATCGGCGCCGGATTATTTGGAGGCGAAGGCTTCATTCTTCAAAGGCTTGAAGGTGACGGCATGGCCTTTATTCATGCCGGAGGCACAATAATTAAAAAGGAACTTCAGCCGGGAGAAACACTTAGAGTCGATACGGGCTGCCTGGTTGCTTTGGCTCCCAGCGTCGATTACGATATACAGTTTATCGGCGGCTTCAAAAACGCTCTTTTTGGCGGAGAGGGACTCTTCCTTGTAAGACTTACTGGCCCTGGTACCGTTTACCTGCAGAGCCTGCCGTTTTCAAGACTTGCTGACAGAATATTTGCTGCTGCTACTTACCAGCAGAAAGAGGAAAGACGCGGCCTCGGCGGACTTGGATCGATCGGGGGCGCTATTCTTGGAGGCTCTTTGCTTGGCGGAATTCTTGGCGGAGGAGACAACGGGGGAGACGATAGTTTCTAAGTTAGCTAAAAAAAGCCGGTCTGATCCGGCTTTTTATTTTTATTAAATAGTAGTTGCTTTCTCTAGTAGGATACTATTTTAAGCGGGTTGCAGCAGGTTCTGATTACATCACGCAGCCTGCCTAATTCAAGGGGTTTTGTTAAAAGATAATTTCCTCCGAACATCTTTACGTCTTTTTCACTGATCAATTCCGGATAACCGGTCATTACCACAACCGGAACCTCCGGCTGCGATTTTCTGATCAATGTAAATAGTTCAATACTCGACTTCGATTCCAGCATAAAATCCGTGATAATTAAATCCAGATGCACATCCTGTATCTTCTGCATTACTTCATCAACATCACATGCGCCAATCATGTTGCAATTTTCGGATTCCATCAGATATTTAAATGCTTCTAAAATCTTTTTGTCATCATCAACTACCAATACGTTTGGCTTCCCTTGAACTCCTTCAACTGAAACCGTTTTACCGGTATTGCCCTTTGAGACCTCTTTAGTAATAATAGTTTCTTCCTGGGAAACTGAATCAAAATCTTCCCTTACAGACATTTGCCCTCCTTTTTTAATCAATCTTTACGTTATAATGCGTCACATTAAAATGTATAACATTTCCGTGCCAACTATTAAAGTATAATAAATGGGCTAAAAATCAAGTTTCATTAATTATTTTTTCAGAGGACGTAAATTCCGAATTTACACTTGTGTAAACTGCGAGTTGTAGTACCCGTTTTTTACAAAACATACAGGCTTGTTGTTTTACATGGAGAAAGGCAGGTCCGTAATAATACCAATATTACCTGCGGAACTGGTCGGCTTTTATATCGTGCTTTCGCATCATTCTTTGGAAGTTCTGACGCGTCATATTTGAATTTTGAGCGGCTTTTGAAACATTTCCCGAGTTCTCTATCAGCTGGTTTACCACGAACTCTTTTTCAAATAATCCGATAATATATTCCTTTGCCTTACCGAAATCCTGGCTTATTATCGGAATCGTATAATCCTTATTGCCGTCTACTGAGGTCAGCTCGCTTAGAACCTCGGGCAGTATAACGTCCGATTTTGAAAGCATAACAGCCCTTTCAATCAGATTTTGAAGCTCCCTTACGTTGCCCGGATAATTGTAGGACAAAAGCATCTGCATGGCTTCGTCTGAAAAGCCCTTTATCGACTTTTTTAACTGGTAATTATATTTTGAGAGGAAATAATTTGCAAGATGGGGTATGTCTTCCTTTCTTTCACGCAAAGGGGAGAGGTTTACAGCGGCCACGTTAAGCCTGTAATAAAGGTCCTCCCTGAAATTCCCTTTTTTTACCTCGGGTACAATCTCTATGTTTGTTGCTGCAATAAACCTGGCCTGTACAGGAATAATCTCGTTTCCTCCCACACGCTCAAATTCACGGTTTTGTATTACCCTCAGGAGCTTTTGCTGCAGATTTAACGACAGATTGCTTATCTCATCTAAGAATATTGTGCCTTCTCCTGCAATCTCAAACTTCCCGAGCTTCCTGTCCATTGCCCCTGTAAAAGCTCCCTTTTCATAGCCGAAAAGCTCCGACTCAAGCAGAGTCTCGGGAAAAGCCGCACAGTTTATTGCAATAAAAGGCTCATTGCAGTTTTCACTGTTGTTATGAATTGCCCGGGCTATAAGCTCCTTGCCTGTGCCGCTTTCTCCTGTAATGAGTACTGAGGTGTTATTTGGAGTCATCGATATCGATCCTATAAGCTTGTAGACCTCAAGCATGAGGGCGCTTTTACCAATCAGTTCATAGCGCTCCACAATCTGGGCATCGTAGTGCTCCTGGTCCTTAAATGTCACGATAGAGCTTTGTGTGCTTGCAAGTGCCTGCTTTATAACAGACCTTATTTTTGTCAGGTCCAAAGGCTTGGTCAGATATTCAAAGGCACCATGCTTTATCGCCTTAATAGCGGTATTCATTGTGCCGAAACCTGTGATAATAATAACAGGGATCTGCGGATCTGTCTTTTTTATCTCTTCCAGCACATCCAGCCCGTTGAACCTGGGCATCGTTATATCCAGAAATATTACCTCCGGCTTTTCTTCCGATGCCTTTATTAAGGCTTCTTCGCCGTTTCTGGCAACTATTCCATTATAGTTGTCTTTCTTCAGCAGCTCCATGAATGCATAAAGGATCTTCTCGTCATCATCGGCAATCAGTATTCTTGGCTTTTCAGACATTTTTCCCTTTGTATTACTTTATTTCATCACATTTTTCTTTTTCAAACCGGCAGGTAAATCCTGAATGTCGTACCCTCATTTACACGGCTGAAGACCTGAATTACCCCTCCGTGCGCATTTACAGTCCTTTTTACTATCGGAAGCCCGAGGCCTGAACCCTTTTCCTTTGTGGTAAAGAAAGGCTCAAAAATCTTCTCCAGAATTTCCTCTGGTATGCCCGGGCCGTTGTCTGAAATTTCAATCAGCACGCACTGGCAGCCTTTCTCAAGAACAACCTCGTGGTTTTCCTCATTCCTGTACTTTATCAGCATGTGATCGCCGCTGGCGCTGAAATCGTAATCCCTCAGGGTTTCATCCAGTACAACTTTCTTTAGCATAATGGAAATTCTTCTTCTATCCTGGCTCCCGCCGCTGTCAAATGCCTGCGCCGCATTTAAGACGAGATTTATAATTGCATCTTTAAGACCTGCCGAGTTTAGCGGCATTTTGGGAAGGTTTTGCTCTATTTTCTTTACAACGTGTATCGATTTTTTTGCTGCCTGGAGATCTATAAAAGGCAGACAGTCACTCATAACCCTGTTTAAGTCCTCAATCTGCGACTCCATCGGGGCAGGGTGGGCAAAGTTCAAAAGCTGCTGCACAACAGATTCCATGTGATAAATGGAATTAATTGCTACTCCAAAGGATTCCTTCTCTGAGATAGTCAGGTTCTCCGACTCGCCCTGAAGCTGAAGTATCATTTTAATTGAGGTGAGCGCATTTCTGAATTCATGGGCAATCATTGCCGACATTTCACCTACGGCCATCAGCTTCTCGGTCTGAATTATCTGCTGCTCCAGGCGCTTGCGCTCGGAAATGTCGCGCGAAACTATAACACCACGGTTTTCACCCTGCGCCGTGCGGAATTTCTTCCCCGTGCTTTCAAACCAGAACCATTCTCCCTGCTTGTGCCTGAAACGAAGTGCTGCACTTCCTGATTCCCTCCTTAAGGATGAAAGTGCCGACGGCACGTCATCCGGATGCACAAGCTCCAGTATGCTCTTGTTTATCAGTTCCGGGGGATGGTATCCCAGGACGTCGTAAAAGTTGGGACTCAGATAAAGGAACTTCAGATCCTGGCTTATTTCACTTATCAGGTCATAGGAGTTTTCAGCAAGCGCCCTGTATCGCTCTTCACTTTCCCGCACCATCTGCTCGGCATTTTTCCTGGTCGTAATGTCTATTATTATACCCTGATAATGCGTAACCTTGCCGCTTTCATCCTTCCTTATCCATGTTCGGTCGTCCACCCAGCGGGTTTCACCTTCCTTGGTCAGAATTCTGTAATCCTGTATAAACTCGTTTACCTCCTCAAGCATAAAACTGTTCATTTCAGCTGCAATTCTGGGCAGGTCGTCCGGATGAATTATCTGCGAGAATTTTATCTTTCCTTTAATCAGGTCCTCTGAATTGTAGCCGAACTGATTTATATTATCTGAAACAAATTCAACGGGCCAGCTGTCAACTGCCTTCCAGAGAAATACAATTGCAGGACTCTTGTTAATTATTATCGCCATCTCGCGCAGCTCCTGCAAAGCCCTCCTCAGCTCTTCCTGTGTCTGCTTTAATGTCGTAACATCCAGCAAAACCCCCACATGCCCTGCAACTGTCCCGTCAGTATTGAAATAAAGCGCTTTATTTAGAATCAGGCTGAGCGTTCTCCTGTCCCGTGTCTCAAATTCAGTTTCATAGATCTGTACTCCGCGGCGCCTGTAAAGCTCCTCGTCATACTTTTGTATGCTCAGGGCAACACTTTTCGACATCAGATCAAATACAGTTTTCCCTATAATTTCAAATCTGCTTGCCCCCATGAGCTTTTCATAGGCAATATTACAACCCTGGAAAACCCCGTTAATGTCTTTGTAGAAAATTGGGTTAGGTATGGTGTCAATAAGCCTCTGGAGGAAAAAATACTGCTCGTGAAGCGCGTTTTCTGCAGTTTTTCGGTCAGTTATATCGATTATGAACCCGTCCATCCTTTCTATTTCGCCGGATTCATTTATCTGAAGAGTATACGTGTTCTCAATCCACCTTATCGAGCCGTCCTTATGGTTAATCCTGTGCTCGACTCTCGTCTGCTGCGGATTTTCCTTCAGGGAATCAAAAACCATCTGAACGTGATCGTGGTCGTCTTTATAAACCATCTTTATCCAGAGATCGGGGTCTTCCTGATACTCCTCGGGGGAGTATCCAGTAATAACGAGGCATTGTGGGCTGTGATACGAAGAAACGGCTTTTTTCCCCTTGTAAGTTACGCTGTATATATAGCCGCTTATGTTCTGAACCATTGTCTTAAAGCGTTCCTCACTTTCTCTTAAAGCCTGTTCGGTCTGCTTTCTGCCTGTGATGTCGTGCGTTACAATAAGAATTGCCCACTCGCCCTGAAATGTAAAAGGGGAGAGCATGGTCTCGGCAAATATTTCACTCCCGTCCAGCCTCATCAGCCTTTCTTCAAAGTAGCCGCTTTCAACCCCTTCAACTATTACTTTCCTGAAGCGCTCCTGGACGCATTCCCTGTCGGAAGGATGTACAAAGTTGATGAAGGCTTTGCCTAAAATTTGCTGAATGGATGCAGCTCCCAGGAGCTCCAGCCCTGCCGGATTAATAAATGAGATCTGGGCGCTCGAATGAACGATTATTGCGTCCGAAAGATATTCCACCAGCTGCCTGTACCGGTCTTCACTTTCCTTTAAGGCCCTGGCAATTTGATTCTGTTCCATTTTGTGCCCTCATTAACATTATTTCAGTTCCTAAAGCCGGCACCTCTGAAGCATTAAATCTTTCAGAAAAACGGGGGTGAATCTCAGGGGATGGGAAAATTCTGATGCCTGCTATGTTTCCGGAAAAAACTGCCGAAATGCATCACTGATTTTATTTTATGCTTCCAAAAATAACGGTGCCAATGTAAATTTCTTTACATTGGCCCCTCTTGTAATGGCTCTTTTTAGGAACAGCCCTCTTTATAATATAACACTTTTTCTATAACATTAAACGCCTGTCTAATCTTTTTCAACGGTTCTGGCAAAAATGAAATCTACGTTCTTCAGAGTAGCCTGATTTCCGAATATCTCTGAGAGCTCCTGCTCGCTTAAATATTTACTTACCTCTTCAGACTTCAAAAGCTCGCTTTTCAGGTCTTTACCCTTGTCTGCCCAGACTTCCATGGCCGGAGTCTGTACCATCTTGTAGGCATCTTCTCTTGTTGCACCCTTGCTTACCAGCTTAAGAAGCACAGTCTGTGAGAATATGAGCCCGCGCGTCAGATTCAGATTCTTCAGCATGTTTTCCGGGTATACCAGAAGGTTCTTGATCAATTTTATAGATAAATGTAACATATAATCGAGTATAATACAACTGTCAGGCACAATTACTCTTTCCACAGAGGAATGTGATATGTCGCGCTCATGCCAGAGTGCAACGTTTTCCATGGCTGCCATCGAGTTGCTCCTTAAAAGCCTTGAAAGCCCTGTAATCCTCTCGCACGTAATCGGATTGCGCTTGTGCGGCATGGCCGAAGAACCCTTCTGCCCCTTGGAGAAGTATTCTTCCGCCTCCAGGACTTCAGTCCTCTGAAGGTGGCGGATCTCAACTGAGATCTTCTCAAGTGTGGTGCCTATAATTGCCAGTGTCGTAAGAAACTCGGCATGACGGTCGCGCTGTATTACCTGTGTTGAAACAGGAGCAGGGCTAAGACCCATTTTATTGCATACATATTCTTCAACTTTGGGTGACAGGTGTTCAAACGTCCCTACGGCGCCGGAGATCTGCCCTACGCTGATAGATTTTATTGCGGCCTCAAGCCTTGTAATGTTGCGCCTGGTCTCTTCATACCAGAGTGCAAACTTTAGTCCCATAGTTGTAGGTTCGGCATGTATGCCGTGGCTGCGCCCAACACAGAGAGTGTTTTTGTGCTCTAAAGCCCTTTCCTTTAAGACCGCCTTAAAATCCAGGAGCTTTTTCATTAAAAGTTCGCCTGCAGTCTTCATCTGATAGGAAAGCGAGGTATCCAGAACGTCTGAACTCGTCATTCCATAATGAATATGCCTTGCTTCGGGCCCTACATATTCAGCAACATTTGTAAGAAAAGCAATTACGTCATGTTTTGTGGTTTCTTCAATTTCAAGAACCCTTTTGATATCGAAATTGGCTTTTGCCTTAATTACCTCAACATCTTTTTGCGGGATTTCTCCCATTGCAGCTCTTGCTTCACAGGCGAGGATTTCAATTTTGAGCCATGTCTGGTACTTAAACTCATCCTGCCAGATTTTACCCATTTCGGGGAGTGTATATCTTTCGATCATCTGCTTTTTCAAGCCTCATTTTTTTGTTTAATGTTTGTTTTTCCCTAATTATAGTCAAACTAATAGTCTGTCCCGTACGGAACTCCTGGAATACTCCTACCAGGCTTCCGCGGTTAATGATCTTGTTGCCCTCAACTTCCACAATAATGTCGCCCGGCTCCAGACCGGCCTTCTCGGCAGGGGAGTTGCGCTTTACGTCAGTAACAATGGCTCCCCGGGTGCTTGCAAGCTTATAATATTCTGCAATCCCTTCGTCAATTGTCTGTGCGTCAAGACCAATCTTGAAATTCCTGTCTACAATGCCTTTTGCCTTCAGCTCTGTAATGATCCTCTTGGCCTTATTGATCGGTATTGCAAAACCAAGTCCAATGTTTCCTGAAGAGCCGTCGGCTGTATAAATTAAAGTGTTCATTCCAATCAGCTCACCTACGGAATTGACAAGCGGCCCGCCGCTGTTGCCTCGGTTGATTGCCGCATCTGTCTGAAGCATGCCGAGGTAATACCTGTTGTTATCAGGCTCAAGATTCATCCCCTTGGCGCTGATGACACCAACTGTAACCGTCGGCTGGTCATTGATTTCAAAAAGCCCGAACGGGTTGCCCAATGCAATTACCCATTCTCCTGTTAAAACATCATCCGAGTTCCCCATCGGGATGTAGGGAAGATTATTCCCGTCAATCTTAAGAAGGCATACATCACTTGCCGGATCGGTCCCGATCTTCCTTGCCGTTAACTGTTTGCCGTTTGTCATTGTAACCGTAATCTTTACTCCGTTGCCGGCAACGTGATCATTGGTAAGGATGTAGCCGTCAGGCGAAATTATTGTGCCTGAACCAAGGCTTTTTACTTCCTGATTGTACGACCGGTCGCCGAAAAACTGCCTGAAAAACGGGTCGCTTGCCCAGGGATCCTGGTACTGAACCACTTCGGTGACGTTAATGCCTACAACGGCCGGACTTACAGCCTTTACGGTTTCAGTAATGAGATTATTCCTCGATGAAGTAATCTGATCATTTACCGCCTGACGCTCCTGCGTTGTAACAACGTGAGTACGCTCGCCGCCATTTACATTAAAGTAAAGATCCTTGCCTGCCTTGTCCGTTGAAAAGAGCCTGTAGGCAAAAACCGCGGAAATCATGACTAGCACAAAAAATCCGGTAAGAATAATTTTATTTCTGTTCATATGAGTTTCCTGTTAAACTATTCAAAGATAATAAAAAAAGAGGGTTTTTTAAATTTAAAAGACTCCTGCTCATTTAAACAGTTTTAATTTTGGGAAGTTCAGGATTAACCCTCTTTTTGATTTAATTATTAGACCTGTCTTACTATATATCGGTTTAAAATAGAAAACCCCCATATCATTGCTGTTATGGGGATTGAAATGAGAGGATAAAAAATAACTCTAAAACTCTTTTTCCTTAAACTAAAACGTCACTTGAACGCTCTTTTGTAAAGGACTTGCTGACACATAAGCCCTCATCTATAGTGTCGTGTATTACTGGGATTGCCCATTTGATAAGATCAAATACTCTTTCAATATCTTCGTTGTAGAGGACGAAATTTTCAAAGACAAGCTGCTTTTTCTCGGCATCGACTTTCTCAACCGGAATAGGGAAGAGGTCTATAATCTTGCTTCTTTTCTTCTCAACTCTTATTAACGTGTTTACTAGAGAAGTCAGCTCTGCTAAATACGGGTGTGTGTTTTTATTCTGGAATTCTTCTGTGTACTTCTTTAATGCGCCTAATACTTTGTACTGGCCTAATTCAAAATCATTTACATATAAAAACGTGTCAATTGTTAAGTATGTCATTTCTTTCATCCCTTCTTAAATAAACTCTGTTATTATGAGTCCAATTACCGTTCCAGAATTAAAACCAGACCAATTATAGGATTTTACTGAAATTTGAAAGCTAATCTGGCTAATATTGAACAGTTGCGCAATATTATCGTCCACAATTGGCTAAAATTGCACTTTCTTATGCTGCCATGCGCGACATAAGCTTTCTTTTTACCACTGGAAGTATTGTCTCTGTAAATGGAAAGTCCAGGTCTGTCGTGCAGATGAAGGTTGATGAGTTGGGCATATCTGCAAACTGCTCAAAAAGATCCATGATAACTTCGTTAGGTGCCTGGTTTACAAAAATCTTGTCTACTGACTGTAGCACCCTTGTATTTAACCTCCGCTGCGACTTTTTCCCTGTAGACATCATGGAAATATCGTATCTGAGCACCTGAATAACCGACTTCTTGTTGTCGGGGATAAGGACGTAGCCTTCTTCACGGCTGGCGTCGGCAATGCCGATTTCTTCAATATAAATGTTCTTTTTGACGAATTCGTACAGGATTTTCCCCTCGTCAATCGCTTCTTTGATCAGAGGTTTTGCCCATTCGATAAGATCAACTACCTGCTGAATATAGTCGTCTGTTACCTCTATGGTCTCAACCATAAGGCGCTCATCTTTGGACTTCTTCTTTGCAAAGTTTTCTATATAGATGTCATTCAGATTGTTTTCATCTATATCTTTTAACTGAAGATTTAACTCTATCAGCTCTGACAAGCCGGGGTAAAGCCTGTTATGGTTGAATTCACCGTTGTAATTTTTTAAACTGTCCAGAATTCTATACGAGCTCAGTTCAAAATCTGTTACATATAAAAACGTATCTAGTATTAACTTGTTCATTTCCAAAACCTCGGATCTATTTGCTTATTAATACACTAATTCCGTACCAAAAGATTTTTTGTCTTATTATTCGTTTTTTTACGCTGCCCGGCTTTGAAGTGGCTGATTTTAGCAAACTGGCCAAAGAATTACGCATTTAAGGGCGGAAAAGAAAGAAAATGATTGAATTTTAATTATTTAATGCATATTCTAAGTTAACCGATCCAGGGAATTTAGCTTTGGACCGAATAGTGAATACGAAATTACTGAAATATAAATCAGGGGTATTCATTTTAATCCCTAAAGGAGGAATTATGGCTTTAAGTCAGCAGGAAATTAATAAAAAGCTCTTTGACGCGGTTACCTGCATTCAACAGACTCTGCATTCAATGAAGACTATGCTTTCGCATCAGCCGGAACGCGAAGTACCCGAGTTTATTGACCACCTGGCTTCTTTGGATAAAAACATTGAGGAGCTCAGGGCATCTATTTATTCAGGCGGGGTCAAGAATCCTGAAGATCATCAGGTAAATGAATAAGAGACTTTAACCTCTTGAAATAAAAGCCTTAAAAGCTCACGTTTTTAAGGCTTTTTTTCTGCTATAAAACTAATGGAGGATTTTATGGATGAGTTCATGCGTGCGGCATTTGAGGAAGCCCAAAAAGGTCTTTTGGAAGGTGGAATCCCTATAGGTTCTGTCCTGGTCCATAAGGATAAAATTATCGGACGCGGGCACAACAAAAGAATACAGGAAAAAAGCGCAATACTGCACGCGGAAATGGATGCCCTGGAAAATGCCGGGCGCCTTAAGGCCGAAGTCTACCGCCAGTCTGTCCTTTATACCACACTTTCACCATGCTCCATGTGCTCGGGCGCGGTCCTTTTATACGGCATACCAAAAGTAATTATCGGTGAAAACAGCACTTTTATGGGTGAGGAAGAGCTCCTTACGTCAAGAGGGGTTAAAATTGAAGTCCTTGGCCTTAAGGAGTGCGTTGAGATGATGGAAGGCTTTATTGAAAAAAGCCCTGAATTATGGAACGAGGATATAGGCAAATAAAGGTGGTGCTCCCATAAACCACTTCACCGGTTGCATATTACTTTTCCTTGAAGTATTTTGACGGCAAAGAAAGCAGGGGATCATTATATGTCATCCATGTTTTACAGGCTCATTACTATTGCTGCCATTATTCTTCAGACTGCATCTTCCGGCCTGACATATTCACAGGACCGCTTTGAAAAAAACGATTCCTCTGTTACCGTACTGCTCCCTAAAGGAGGCCTTCAGATTGTAATATGCTCCGACAAAATTATACGTATCCTTCATAGCCCTGAAAAAACACTTCTTCCCCCCAAAAGCCTTTCTGTAACTGCACGCTGGAAGAGAGTACCCTTTGAGGTAAGCCTCACGAAAAACAGCGCTACAATTAAAACTAAAAAACTTCATATAAAAGCAGATCTCCGTTCAGGCTCAGTTTCTTTTTCAGACTTACTTGGGAATATCATTTTTTCAGAAAACCCTGTCTCTGCCGCAGTGTTTACCCCTGCGGTTATGCTTGGTGAGCATACCTTTAATGCACAGCTAAACCTCAGCTTTTCTCCGAAAGAAGGCGTCTATGGCCTGGGACAGTTTCAGGATGGGTTCATGAACTTTAGGGGGCATGAAGAAACCCTCGTGCAGGAAAATACAAAGGCGGTGGTACCTTTTCTTTTGTCGACAAAAAAATACGGCCTCATATTCGATAACTATTCCAAAATCAGGTTTAAGGACCGCTCTGACAGCTCTTACATCTGGTTTGAAGTTGCGGATAATATAGACTACTATTTCGCCTCAGGAGATGATATGGATGAAGTAATCCAAGGCTGCCGCCTGGCCACCGGGCAGGCTCCAATGTACAGCCGCTGGGCTTACGGATACTTCCAGTCCAAAGAACGCTATACGACACAGAGTGAGATATTAAATACCGCCAGAAAATTCCGTGAGCTTAATATCCCGCTTGACTGCATTGTGCAGGACTGGCAGTACTGGGGCGATAATAACGAATACTGGAACGCTATGCGCTTTGATTCCACGCGCTACCCCGATCCCAGCAGGATGATAGATTCCCTGCATAAGGAATACCATGCACGCCTGATGGTAAGCATATGGCCCGTTGCAGGCCGGAAAACTGACCTATATAACGAGCTTAATAAAAAAGGACTTTTGTTTAAGCCTTACCACTGGACCGACGGCCACACCTATGACGCTTACAGCCCTCTTGCCCGGAGGATATATTGGAATGCAATTAATAAAGGGCTCTTTTCCCTGGGCGTCGATGCCTTCTGGATGGATGCCACTGAACCCGAAATAATACTGGCTCCAAATGAAAGGTCCCTTAAAGCCGCTGTGCGCAACACGCTTGGTACTATGGCCAGATACCTGAACCCTTATTCCTTGCTTACAACTAAAGCCGTGTATGAAGGGCAAAGGGCCTCAGACCCCAAAAAAAGAGTTTATATTCTTACTCGTTCGGCTTTCCTGGGGCAGCAGAGAAACGCCGCAACTACCTGGTCGGGCGACATTGTAGCCGGCTGGCTCGTCCTCCGTAACCAAATCCCGGCAGGACTTAATTTCTGCATGACCGGAATCCCGTACTGGACAAACGATATCGGGGGCTTTCACGTCAGGCGCTACGGAGCCTTCCCGGGTGGAGTAGATAACCCGGGCTATAGGGAACTCTATGTGCGCTGGTTTGAGTTCGGGGCAATTAATCCCATATTCCGCTCTCACGGCACCGATACGCCGCGCGAGCCCTGGAATTTCGGTAAGCCCGGCTCATGGGCTTATGATGCCCTGCTGAAATATGACAGGCTTCGCTACCGCCTCATGCCTTACATATATTCACTTGCATGGAAAGTGACCCATTCCGGCTACACAATGATGCGCGCGCTCCCGATGGATTTCCCGGAGGATACAACGCTTTACACAATCGGAGACCAGTTCATGTTCGGTCCTTCAATAATGGTTAATCCGGTCACAGAGCATATGTATTACGGTGAAGGATATGAAAACCGGCTTATTCCTTCCTCGTGCCTCAGGTCACCATGGGGCCTTGAGGGCTTCTACCGCGCGGAGTATTTTAACGGAGTTAATTTTGATACGCTTAAAGTAGATAGCCTGCAGTCCGCAACCTTGTTCGACCTTTATCTCGGGCAGGACCTTCCGCCTCAGGTCAACTGGGAGCGCAACAGCATCAGGTGGACAGGATCTTTTAAGACCCTTAGCGCAGGGGAGTATGAATTCTGGCTGACAAGTGACGATGCAGTCAGGTTTTATATGGATGGGAAAGAGATCATTGACGGCTGGAACAATAAAGGAATTGATACAACATACCGCATTAAAATGCCTATGGAAGCGGGATCGTGGCATAGTTTCAAAATTGAATATGCCCGCATGGCAAACGCCACAAAGCTGCGTCTTGCCTGGAGGACACCCGGCATGGTTCCAAAGCAGTTTGATCCCTTAAAAGAAAACGGATCAAGGGAGGTTTACCTTCCTGATGTGCCGGGAGGGTGGTACGACTTCTGGACAGGCGAGCGCACCCAGGGCGGCAAAACCTTAAAAAGAGAAGTTCCAATTGATATCATACCCTTGTACATAAAAGCCGGCTCCATATTTCCGATGGGTCCCGCTGAACAGTATGCATCAGAGAAAGTCCGTGGCCCGATTGAGCTCAGAATCTACACTGGGGCCGATGCCTCATTTGATTTATATGACGATGAGGGGGACAATTACAATTACGAAAAAGGTACCTATTCAGTTATCCCAATCCGCTGGAATGAAAAAGATCAGGAGCTAACAATCGGAAAAAGAGAAGGCACCTTCCCCGGCATGCCGGAGAAGATGACATTTAATATCATCTGGGTAAACAAAAATCACGGCACCGGAGGAGATGAATCTTCAAAGCCCGACAGGTCGTTAAATTACAACGGACAGCCCATTGAGTTAAGCAGGTAAATATTTTGAGTAAAATCGCCAGATTAAAAATAAATATGAAAAGTTTAGAATATTTTTATAGAATTCATTTGCAAAATTTCGAAAATGGTGGTATATTTAATGCACAATTTTTAAGATTGTTCTTAACGAAAATTGAAACGCGGGAATAGCTCAGTTGGTAGAGCGCAACCTTGCCAAGGTTGATGTCGCGGGTTCGAGTCCCGTTTCCCGCTCAAGGATCCACTTACCGCATGAGTGGATTTTTTTGTTTCTAGATAATAAGGCGCTGTAGCCAAGTGGTCCAAGGCGAAGGTCTGCAAAACCTTTATTCGTCGGTTCGAATCCGACCGGCGCCTCAAGAAAGCTCAAATCAAAAGATTTGGGCTTTCTTTGTGTCCCTTCCGATTTAAGCAGATCTGATTACACCCGAACTCTCTAAATAATTTTATTTCCTCGATCCGTGTATAAAACCTCTGTACGGAACAGACGGCTGTATTGAAATGAAAGCTTCCGGATCTAACGATTCTACAAGCTGTACTAAAAGTTTCTGCTGCTTCCTTTTTACTACAATCACCAGTATTGCTACTCCCCCTGAAGCACCTTCACCGGGCAATATCGTTACACCAAATTTCGACTTTCTTAACATGTCGGCTATCTTATCCGTGCAGTGCCTCGAAATTACATTCAGCTGTATGAAACCTAAACCTATCTTCTGCTCAAGCGTAATCCCTAATATATTGCCCAGGGCAAAACCTGCTGCATAACCGAAAAGATTTATAGTCTGATCCATGTGCTGCACAATGTAGCGCATAGCTGTTATCCATATCAGGACTTCAAAAAAACCCGCAAGCCCTGCATAGTACTTCTTTCCCTGAACTACTAGAATTGTCCGCATGGTCCCGATCGTTACATCGCAGACTCTCATGCCGGCTATTAAAATTGCGCCAAGTATTGTTTCAATCATGGTGTAACTTATATTTTATCCAAACATAATATTTAATTTGACCTAAATAAAGTTTAAATTGCTTTGTAAATATTAATATTTTAGCATAAAAAATGTACGAAAGCGAAAGAGAAGATTTAGTTCGAAAACTAGAAAATAACGGAATAACTGATAAGGCGGTGTTAAAAGCTCTTTCAGAAGTGGAAAGACACCTTTTCGTCCCTGAGATTATGATCTCTCATGCATATAAAGATGTTGCTCTTCCGATAGGTTATGGCCAGACAATTTCACAGCCCTATACCGTTGCCTTTATGTCCCAGGCACTCAGGCTTAAGCCTGGCAGTAAAGTCCTCGAAATCGGCACCGGCTCGGGCTATCAGGCGGCAATTCTTTATAAAATGGGGATGAGGGTCTATACTATTGAACGCAATGCTGAAATATCCCTCAGGACACAGAAACTTTTCGATAAACTAGGCGTCCGCGCCGTCTGCCGCATCGGCGACGGTACAATCGGATGGTCCGAATTTGCCCCGTATGAAGGAATTATTGTAACTGCCGGAAGCCCCGTGGTCCCGGTTAACCTGAAAAAACAGCTGGAAATAGGGGGCAAACTCGTTATACCCGTCGGCGATAAGAAGTCTCAGACACTTAAAATTATTACAAAAACAGGCGAGGATACCTTCGAAACCGAAGACGTCCCCAAGTTTGCATTTGTACCCCTCATCGGAAGAGAAGGTTGGAACGAAAAGTAGTAGTCATTCTTGGGCCAACAGCCTCTGGTAAAACCCTGACGGCCATATCCCTGGCTAAAGAGCTTTCCTCGGAAGTAATCTCTGCCGACAGCCGCCAGGTCTATAGGTTTCTGGACATTGGAACGGCAAAACCCTCTGTGGATGAGCTGAATAAAGTAAAACATCACTTTATCGGAACACTTACGCCCGATGAGGATTTTAACGTCTCCAGGTTCGAGGAAGACTCTTTGGAGATAATCCGGCGGCTTCACAAGGAAGGTAAAATCCCTGTTGTTGCCGGCGGCTCGGGCCTCTATATAAAAGCACTCGTTGAAGGAATCTCTACAACTGCCGCAACAGACGAGGAACTCCGCCTGGAGATCAAAACAAAACTTGAGACTTTAGGCCGCGAGCACCTCTACGAAGAACTTAAAATAGTAGACCCTAAGGCAGCCTCAACTATGCTCCCGCAGAACTATAAACGCGTCATGCGGGCCCTTGAGGTATTCCACCTTACAGGACGCTCCATTCTGGAACACCACGAGGAATATGAAAGAAACCTCGACTTTCAGTTTCTGCAGTTTGGACTTAACTGGCAGCGTGACGTCCTCTACAGGAATATTGAAAAGAGGGTGGATGAGATGATTGAGTCCGGACTTGTTGATGAGGTTAAAAGTATCCTTCAGATGGGCTATTCAAAGGACCTCAATTCACTTAATACCGTGGGATATAAGGAAATTATACTGCATCTTTCTGGCGAAATTTCTCTGGAAAGGGCCGTTGAACTCATTAAAAGAAATACCAGGCGCTACGCCAAGCGCCAGATGACATGGTTCAGACGCAATACCCAAATAAACTGGTTCGATATCCATTCATTAGATGACCTCTTGAGCATACCTGAAAAGATTTTAAGATTCTTTCAATAAGGAATTTTTAATATATTGTTTTATCCCATCAACAATATAAAGAGCCACAATGAAAGAAAAGATCAGGATTGCATCAGGACAGGGGTTCTGGGGCGATTTAATTGAGGCCCCTTTTAACCAGGTGACAAAAGGACAGGTGGATTATCTCGTAATGGATTACTTGGCCGAGGTAACAATGTCAATTCTCCAGAAACAGAAGAATAAAAACCCGAAACTTGGCTACGCAAAGGATATTCCCGAACTTATGAGCAGAATCCTTCCGGTCTGCAGGGAAAAAGGAATTAAGATTATTACTAACGGCGGCGGTGTAAACCCCATGGCCTGCGCCGAGGCCGTTTTTGAGGTCGCAAAGGCTCTTGAAATAAACGGCCTTAAGGTGGGCATTGTCTTAGGCGACAATATAAAGCCCAGACTTGATGGCTTCGTGCATACCGGCACGCACCTGGACAATATGGAAACTGGGGAATCCATCGGGCGCTACCTGGATAAGATCTTATCGGCAAACGTCTATTTCGGGGCTTTCCCGATCGTTGAGGCGCTTTCTAAAGGCGCTGACATCGTAATTACAGGCCGCACAACGGATACCGGGCTTACACTAGCTCCAATGATCTATGAATTCGGATGGGGGAAACAAGACTATGACCTCCTGGCCTCGGGCACCGTGGCAGGCCATATCCTGGAGTGCGGCGCTCAGGCCTCGGGCGGAAACTTCCTGGGCGACTGGCAGACGATTGAAAATATGGCCGATATCGGCTTCCCGATTGCAGAGGCATACCCCGATGGAAGCTTTATTATCACCAAGCATGAGTCGCTTGGAGGCAGGGTATCATTTGAAACCGTCGCCGAACAGTTGGTTTATGAAATAGGCGACCCCGCATCATACATTACTCCCGATTGCATTGCCGACTTTACTTCCATTCATCTGGAGGACCTGGGGGCTAACAGGGTCAGAGTCTTTGACGTAAAAGGAAAACCTGGAACAGAGTTCTATAAGGTCTCCTGCTCCTATACTGCAGGGTTTTCGGCCGTTGGAAGCCTTACCTATTCCTGGCCCGACGCCCTGAAAAAAGCAGAGGCGGCAGACAGAATACTTAGAGAAAGGCTTCAGAACCTGGGGCTTAAATTTGATGAAATAAGAACGGAATACGTGGGCTTTAACGCCTGCCACGGCCCGTTATCCAAAAAACTGCCTGAAGACGATATAAATGAAGTAATGCTCCGCGTTGCCGTGAGGGGAGACGACTACTATTCGATTGAAAGATTCGGCAAGGAAATAGCACCTTTAATCCTTACCGGCCCTCCTGCCGTAACAGGCTTTGCCGGCGGACGTCCGAAGCCTTCTGAAGTGGTTGCATACTGGCCGGCCTTAATCCCGAAGGATCTTGTTACCCCTGAAGTTAAAATAATGGAGATGAACTGACATGAAAATTAAACTGCGCGACATCGCTCACGGCCGCAGCGGCGACAAAGGAGATGCTGCTAATATTGGAGTTATAGCCTATGACGATAAAGGCTTTGAAATCCTGCAGAAATACCTAACGGCAGAAAAAGTTAAAGAGCATTTTAAGGGAATCTGCCAGGGGAAAGTGGAACGCTTTGAACTTCCTAACCTCAGAGCCTTAAATTTTCTGCTCCATGAAACTTTAGGAGGCGGTGGAACCGTTTCATTAAAACACGACGCCCAGGGCAAAACTCTGGCTGCGGCACTTTTAAGAATGGAATTGGATATTTAACGTCTTTTTTAAGATCTTTATAGTCTGCAATTCCGGAAGTTTTTCTTTAGCCCTGTCTTTAGCGGACGGGGCATTTTTAATATATTTCAGTTAACAATTAAACAGGGATTTTTAATGTACGATGAAGAAGTAAGAAAGTTATCGGATTACCAGTCGAGAATCAATAATCTGCGGAGCTATCTTTGACTTAGATGCCAGGGAAGAAAAAATAAGGGGGCTTAAGCTTAAAACAGAAGACCCTTCGTTCTGGAACGACCAGACAGAGGCACAAAAAGTCCTCCAGCAGATCAAGTCACTGCAGGAATGGGTAGATTTGTACGAGGACGTCAGGAAAAGAAGCGAAAATATACACGACATCATTGAGCTTGCCCGCTCCGAAAATGACGATTCATTTTTAGAGGACATTCAAACCGAGCTCGATTCGCTCAGGGATACACTCGAGAACCTTGAGTTTAAGAACATGCTTAGCGGTAAAGATGACGATAAAAACTGTATACTTACCATCCACTCCGGAGCCGGCGGCACCGAGGCACAGGACTGGGCTGAAATGCTCATGAGAATGTACCTTCGCTACGGCGAGCAGAACGGCTTTAAGATGGCTGTTCTCGATGTGCTTGAAGGCGACGGCGCCGGCATTAAAAGCGCTACAATCGAGGTTACTGGTGAATTTGCCTACGGATACCTTAAGGCTGAAAACGGGGTCCACCGCCTGGTAAGGATTTCTCCTTTTGACGCAAATAAAAGACGGCATACTTCATTTGCTTCCGTATTCGTAATACCTGAAGTAGATGACTCAATTGAAATTGAGATCAACCCGGCAGACTTAAGAGTAGATACTTACCGCTCCGGCGGTAAAGGCGGCCAGAACGTCAACAAAGTGGAAACGGCCGTAAGAATAACTCATATCCCGAGCGGTGTCGTGGCTGCATGCCAGACCGAACGCAGCCAGCTTCAGAACAGGAATAACGCAATGAAGCTCCTCAAGTCCAGACTCTACCAGATCGAAAGGGAAAAACAGATTGCCGAACTCGATGAAATTGAAAAAGGCAAAATGAAGATCGAATGGGGAAGCCAGATCCGCTCCTACGTCTTTCACCCCTACAATATGGTAAAGGACCACAGGACAAACGTCGAGACCTCAGACGTGCAGGGGGTTATGGATGGCGACCTGAATAAATTCATCAAAGCTTACCTCCTCATGTTCTCACAGAATAATAAAGTTTGATGAATTTGAAATTCCTTTAACTTCTACCCCGGAGATATTTAGCCTCCGGGGTATTTTTATTTTAATATGACTTTTCAGCCTGCCCGCCTCGATTTTAGTTTAATATTTCCCTATTTTTTTATCCGTGTTTTTACAGACTCGTTCATATTCTTTTCTATTTCAAAACGAAAACAGGGGAGCTCTTTATTATGGTTTCACGCCTCTTAATCCTTTTCTTATTCCTTTTTGCAACTGTCTCCTTTGCCCAGAAGGAAAGTAATAATCCCGATTCATTGCTCCTTGAATGCAATTTTATTAAGCTTCAGGAAGTTCTTAAAAATGCAAACGCATCTAAGGCCGCTTCCTACCAGGGAATAATCTCATCCGTAAAGGAGATCCCGAACCTGGATAGTAAGGACATTCTTATCGGACAGGCCAGGAGTAATAAGAGCCACTATACGGAAGCCTATGCAGGCATGCTGGCCTCAAGAGCTTTTGATAAATTCGAATCTTCGGCCAATAAGGGCAGACAGGATGAGGCAATAACTTATTTCTATATCGCCCGCTTTTTTAAGAACAGTTATATCTCAGGCATCAAAATCTCGCTCGACAGGGATTTCAAAGAGGCTCAGGAATGCTTTAGCCGCAGGAAATTTAATAGATCGCTTGAGCTCTGTCAGTATGTTGAAAATATCACCAGCGGCAATCCATTCTTCGCTGTGTCATTTAAGGACTCAGTCAAATCCTTCCGCCTCAGGGCTAAAGAAAAATTCATGACAATTGAAAAGGAGAAAAAAGACTGGGACCAGAAGGAAATAAGCGACTATAACTTCAGCATTACTTTTGGAGGAGGTCTCCTTTACTATCCATCTTATAGCCAATATGATATGACATATTTTCTAAATGACCCAATATATCTGAAAAAGGTACTTTTGCACATCCCGACAAGAATAAAAAAAGAAGTGGGATTCGATTATTCATTCTCCGTAGGCTATAGACTGTTGGATTATCTCAGAATTAACTTTTCATATTCTTCCGGCAGCGTGAAATATAAGGAATTGGAACTCCCACAAACTATTGGAAAAACCAGCCTTGAGGTCAGGAATTCAGACTTCCTCCTCTCAGCCCGATATTATCTTAAGACTACAGTGGGCGTGTGCCCCTACGTTGGAATCGGTTACGGCTACAGCAGTTTTACAAGGAGCAGTTTCTCTTGTGTTACAGAATACCATTATTCTATTGCTAATTACGGTGAAGCTCTGAAAACTATTGAGCTTTCAATGCCGGAGAACAGTTTCAATGCAACAATTATGAATGCATTCTTCGGTCTGGATTATGTCTCCTCTGCTGAGAGCCGTATTATGTACGACCTGGGATTTTCCTTTGACAAGTCCTCAAAAGTTGATTACTTTCTAAAAGGATATAAACTATTTGTCGGATTTAATGTCGGTATATTACTCTAAAAACGGATAGGATTCATGAAAACATTTACAGAATATCTCTGGTTTAATACTAAAAAGCACCGCGAGTACATAAATATCACGCGAAATGTGGAAGAAGTGCTCCATAAAAGCGGCATTAAGGATGGCATGATACTGGTCTCTGCAATGCATATAACAGCAGGAGTTTACGTTAACGACGCTGAGTCAGGCCTCATTCAGGATATAGACGAATGGCTCGAGAAACTGGCCCCGTTTAACCCCAATTACCGCCATCACCATACGGGTGAGGACAATGGGGATTCTCACCTTAAAAGCCTCCTGGTGCACCACGAGGTCATAATTCCTGTTACAGACGGGAAACTCGACTTCGGTCCCTGGCAGCAGGTCTATTATGCGGAATTCGACGGCCAGCGCCGCAAACGCCTCATCATTAAAGTCATGGGTGAATAACCTTTGGAGATTTGCCGGGAACCATTTCCCGGCATAATTCCACAAAAAGGGAATTGATATGGCAAAAGGTTCCAAAACAACAAAAGATACCCGGGGAAATAATAAGGACTTCTTCGACCGCGTCTACGAGATTGTAGCCCAAATACCCTATGGGAAAGTTACCACTTACGGCGCAATAGCTGAATTCTGCGGCACTAAGGCTTCTGCCCGCACCGTGGGCTGGGCCTTGAACGGCGCAAAGGATTCAGGTCTTCCTTGCCACAGGGTCGTAAACCGATACGGAGCCCTTACAGGGAAAGTGCACTTCGGAAGCCCGGATATAATGGAAGACCTTCTTAAAAGTGAGGGCGTTGAGTTCGATAGCGAGGGGTGTGTCGTTATGGAAAAATATTTCTGGAAGCCGGAGAAGAAACCATCCGGAAAAAAAAAGAAATCTAACTTTTAATTTAGATTTCTTTTATTCCCGTTTCTTTACTTTTTAATACCTTTCAACCTTTACCGAGGATACTCCGGCTGCAATTTCCAGGTAAATCTTCTTCCCGCTCTGTGCAAAATCTGGCGTGCGGTAAACATTGTCATCTATCTTTACAAATTCACTGAACTCTTTCTTCGAGAACTCCGTGTCGGAATTAATTTCACAGCCGCTCGTCTTTGGAATCATTATCTCAAGACGCGATACGCCCGACTCAAATTTCACCTTCGTCATTGGATTCTTGTCGCCAAGCTTGAGCTTGAGTGAGGAAGCCCCGCTTTTAAGATATATGTTCTCAGCCTTAAATGGCACCAGATCCAGGTTTACTGAAGCTGCACCTACATTCAGATCCATATCCCAGACGGGATTCGAATTAAGCTTTATCTCCATGCGGTTTTTGCCCAGGCCATGAACTATCCTCTGATGCTTGTTATTCATCTCAAAGGTTATATCTGCCGAACTGTCACTTGTTTCATTATTAAGTGAATAGTCACTGAACTCACCTTTGGTCTTTGCATATACAAGGCTGTCGGTTGTCCCGTCCAGGTTGAAATTTCCTGCTGCAGCCTCCAGGTTCAGCTTTGCTTTCTTGATGCTGCTTTCATAGGGAAGCGTAAATTCCTGCGCGCTTACGTTGAAATCCTCGAAATCACCGTCAAAGAACAATGAAAAACTCTTGACCCCGGCAAAAATTACAACCCCCAGCAGAAAAGCTATAACCAGAACAATGATCCACCTGAACCTGCCTTCCCTGAAAATAAAATAAACGCCGGCTAGCACCAGTAAAAGCGGCCACAGATTCCACATCATATCCCAGTTGAAACTCAGGGACATAAAGTTATTCATCAGTACAAGAATGCCCAGCGTTATAAAGAGAATACCCCAGAATAAATGATTTGTACGCATTGTAGTTCTCCAGGCTTATTTTTTTGAAGATCTGAGTAATAATCCAATTCCTATTGCAACCAGTATAAGAGGCCAGAAATCGTGAAATTCAAAATAAGGGAAAAAACGATCAGCAAAAAACAATAGACCCAGCCCTACAAGTATGTATCCGAGGATCGGTCTGTTCCTTCTTCTCTCCCTGTATGATGTATAGGGAGCTTCAGCTTCGCTTGTGCCTTGAGCCCCTTCAGAAGCAGTTTCACTTCCGGCCGGGGCGGCATAAGCAGCAGATCCTGAGCCTGCCGCAGCTGCAGCAACTGATTCCTTGTAGGGAACAATGATCCAAAGCAGTATATATACTATTAAACCCATGCCCGACAGTATTGTAGCGGCAACAAAAGCTATTCTGATGATTACCGGATCCACGTCAAAATATTCCGCAAGTCCGCCGCAAACGCCGGCTATCATCTTGTCTTTTTGAGAGCGATATAATCTTTCACGCATAACCTTTCTCCTTTTTAGGTTGTTTCTACCAGTTTAGACTGTCCTTTGTGCGCAAAAGTTCTATTGCAGATACATATTTTTTACCGTTTTTCTGCACCTTGAACCGGAGTGCTTTCTTCAAGCGCCTTAAAGAACCTGAAATGGTTCTCAATCGATTTATTCCAGTACTGCCTGTTGTGGTTTCCGGGCTGCGAGATGAAGGTAGCCTTAATTTTTAAGCTTATGCACTTTTCATTAAACCTTTTATTGACGTTATATGCGAAGTCCTCTGTACCGCAGTCAAATATGATCTCCTTGTTCAGACCCTTTATATTCTCAAGGAGCAGAATATCCGTATTCTTTTCCCAGTTCTCAGGATATTCACTATACTTTCCAAGCGCGTTTAACATGCTCCAGCGGTCGGGAAACTCAGTTATATCCAGAATTCCGCTTGTGCTGCCTGCGCTCCTGAAAATATCAGGGTGCTTCAAAAGCATCATCATTGCACCGTGGCCGCCCATGCTGAGGCCAGTAATAAATATGTTTGCCTTGTCAACACGGTACCTGCTTTCTACTTCGGGCAGGAATTCTTTAATAAAGAAGGTCTCAAACTGGCTTTTGGGGTTTATCGGGCTGTCCAAATACCACGAATCATAAAACCCGTCGGGGCATACAATTATAAACTGGTACTTGTCTGCGTATTTCTGGAGGCCGCCCGATAATTCATTCCAGTGCTTGTAGTTCCCGCTCCAGCCGTGCAGCATAACGAGCAGGGGATAGCTCTTTGTTTCGTTGTAGCCTTCGGGCACAAATACAAGCGAGGAGTCCGCGTGCGGAATATTTTTAGAATCCTTTACTAAAAGACTCTGTCCGCAGGCCTGCTTTAATGAAATAAGCAGGAGTATTAACAATATTTTTTTCATTTTTATTTATACCTTAATTTATCAGTAGATAATCAAACACGTTACTCTCGGCAGGAGATTTCTTTCCTCCGCCTTCCCACTCGGATACTTTGGGGCTTACATTTCTGAACTCACCTATGCCTGCCCCGCCGTGGTCATCCTGTGCTCCTGTAAGTACAGTGATTTTTGAAGTGGGCGTTATCCTGCCCAGAAGCCCCTTAGGAACTGCAAACTTAACTGTCTTTTTCTCCACGCTTCCAAGAGGGTTTTTTATGTCTTCCTGAAGCGGGAGATATGCAGCAAGGATTTTGCCCTGTGAGTCTTTTATCTCAAAACCTCCCCCGACGTTCACCTGCCTCGAAAAGGCTCTTTCCTCAGGCAGAGTATAGCCAGAATTCAGGTTCACGCTGCGGCTTTTTTCTTTTATGTCCTCATTCTGAATGCATATACTTGTAAATGTCAGCTGATAGCCGTACTCATTGTGCCAGCCTGGGTTTGACAGATTCCTGTATGTAAGCGTAAAGTAATAGTTACTCTCATCTTCCTTAAGACTGAACCTTGTAATATCCAGTATGCCGTCCCTGAAATTTGGGTTGGTGGGGTATGAATATTTTTCATCCTTCTCGGCAGAAGACTTGTCAATTATAACACGTGCTGCAGGGTTGTCTTTCTTAACTTCACCGTTGCTAAGAAGATTGTATCCCGGTCCCTGAAGAGCCTTAAGGCTCTTATCAAGATGGGGAACAGCAAACTTAATGCTGTTATACAGTTCTGCATTTGCAGGCGGCTCATTGTATATCTGCGAAGATACGTGTATCCTCTTGTCGTTTCTTACTGCCAGGAGGTCATTCAGGTTATTTGAATGAGAGGGGACTTCAAAGATCATCTTGTCGTTCTTTTTAATTGAAGTCTTCATCTGGAAGTTTGCCTCTGCACGGTTGAAAAGCCCTATTCCGACGTCCAGGCTGTCCTTAATCCTTGAGGCATCAATATAAACCCTGTAATACTCGTCATTAAAAGCATACTTAATTCTAAGAACGTCATCTCCAACCTTCTGGTCAAATTCAACGTTTGTCAGTTCATTTGGCATCGTGGGTAAAAGATATAAAGCCTTATGCGGGGCATCCGTCTTAACACCAAGATAATCCTGGTAGAAGTTTCTTATATATTCGGCAAGGCTCCAGGCCTGGCTGAATGTTCCGCTTAGGCGCGGGTCTTTTTCACCTTCCCTTGGCAAGGCGTCCATAAGTTCGGCAAGACTGCCGGCAGCGCCTCTGTTTAATATCTCATTAGTAAGCTCTTTTGTAAGGCTCCATGCCATATCCTGCTTCCCGAAGCCGCAGAGCGTCTGCACTACCGCTCCGGTATTCCACTGCCATATTATTCCGTTATGGTAGGCTGCATCTTTTACGTAGTATGGCGGATACTGGTGATAAGGATGGAAATTAGGATCCCTCTGTGAAAGCGAAAGGACCCCGTAAGGATAGACAAGGTTTCCTACGGCAGATCTCAGTATCTTAAGCCTTGTAAGGGCATCGGGGAAGAATGCAGGCTCATTTAATGCAAAGAATAAATTAGGGCGCAAAGTGCTGTCTGCCTTCCCCTCAGAGGTAAGCCTGTCATAAACAATCCCTTTTTCCTCATTTACAAAATACTTCCTGAAATTAGTGCTTAACTTTTCCGACAAAGCCACTGCCTTGCGCGCAAGCAAAGAATCTTTCATCACCAGCGCCATCTCGGCCGTGTATGTAAGCTCTTTATACCAGAGTGCCTGAATGTCATTGGCACGGTTTCCTCTTGGCGACCACGGGCCTTCGGGGCCCACGGCATCCATCCACGTCTCTGCATCCCTGTGCATCAGGAAGCCTTTGTCGTCTGTATCGTTTTTTACTGAAGCCTCAAAGGCCAGCTTTACAGCAGGGTATATGCTGCCAAGAAACGATGTGTCGTTTGAGCTCAGGAAATAGTTGTAGGACTGTATTACAAACCAGGGCGTTCCGTCGGCTGTGTTATATATGGTTTCCTTTAATGTGATCCTGTTCGGAATTCTGCCGTAGTTTGGGCTTGCAGGATTTTTATCCTGGTACTTTGCAAACGAGAGAAGTATGTCGCGGGCATCTTTATAATTGCCGGTTACAAAAGTTGCTCCCGGAAGCGATATGAACGTATCGCGCCCCCAGTAGTTGTTAAACCAGGGAAGTCCGGCAAAGATCCCTTTTGTATCCTGCTCTGTAATCAGAGCATCCAGCGAGATCTTGGCCCACATCATGGCCTTGTCAAACTCCTTATTGTTTGTCTTGACGTAGCTTGAAGAAAGGAGGTTTTCAATTCTTTTTTCCTTCTTTTCAATCAGGCTTTCACCACTTTCCATTATTGACTTAAAGTCTGGAGTTTTGTCTGAAACACAGAGGTAAATTTTGGCCGATTTTTCACCCGGTATCTTGAGGCGGAAAGTGCCGTTTTCTTTCCCTGCGCTTGCAATCTTTTTGTCCGAAGTAATAAAAAGAAAACTTCCCGGAATTGCCTGGCTTAAGTCATGCTTTACAACGTTGTTCTCAAGAACAAAATCGTCATTACCCAACAGCCCGTCCAGGCGGAATGTAATGTCGCTTCTGCCCTTGGAATTAAGTTCAAGAATAATCAGGTCCAGGCTGTCGGCAAAGAAAAATCTTTCGCCTGTCCCATCGGCATATTCTCTTAAGAGTTCATGAGGGTAAACCGTAGCCGTCGAAGTCGTGCGCGCTAAAGCCTGCCCGTCCTGCTCAAATGCGTAGTCGTTAAATATCCTCTGTTCCTTTAACGTCCAGCCCTGCCAGCCGTCCTTAAAGTAAGCGTTCGTCTCGCCGTAATACTGCCCGAACTTTTTATTTGTATATGAAAAAGCCCGCGAAGTGTCTTTCACCTGGATTGCCAGTTCATCCATGAGTGTAATTTCTTTCTTCAGACATCCTGATAAGACCGCAATTATAACTGGAAATAAGAGTAACAGCTTTTTTACCACTTGCCCCTCAAATTGATTTTTTCAATATTGGCTTAAAATAATTAATTAACCGTCTTTAGTCAAAGTTTCAGAAAAACCTGCTGTATATCAGCTTTAAGGTCGTTAAAACTACCATGGTAATAAATATCGGACGGATGAATTTCGTGCCGCGCTTTATTACCAGTCCTGCGCCTATCTTGCTGCCGAGTATCTGTCCGGCGGCCATTGCAAGCCCGGCCGCAAACATTACAAACCCTCCGGCAATAAAAATGATAAATGAAACAATGTTGCTCGTGAAGTTCATAACCTTCGTATAGCCTGTAGCTTTGGTAAGATTAAAACCCAGCATTATTACAAATGATATTGCCCAGAAAGAACCTACCCCGGGGCCGAAGAAACCGTCGTAAAACCCAAGCATAAGGCCGAAAGCAATATAGAAAGAATATCTTCCCATGCGCGGATGCTTGTCCGTTTCTCCCAGCTTCGGGCTTAGAAGCGAGTAGACAATAATTGCGGCAAGAAGAAATGGGATGATATCTTTTAGTATGTCGCTATTTACCTGCTGTACTGTCCAGGTTCCCAGGGCAGAACCAATTAAGGTAAATATGATGCCCGGCATGGCACTCTTGAGTGAAACACCGCCTTTTTGCATGTAATAATATGAAGCCGTAAAACTTCCGAAACATGCCTGGAACTTGTTCGTCCCAAGCGCAATGTGAGGCGGGAAACCAACGCCCAGAAGAACAGAAAGTGTTATTAAGCCTCCGCCGCCTGCAATTGCGTCAATTAAGCCTGCCACGGTACCCGTAAGAAAAAGTAATGGATATATCCAGACTGAATGCATTTATTTCATTTTTCCAAAGTTTAGCTAAAACCATTAATCCAGCGCCAAATATAACGAAAGCTTGGGATTTATACAGCACTATGGACGAGCCTGCCCTTACTTTATTCATAAAACAATGTGATACTAATCAGAGTAAGTGTTGTTAAAAGCTCATATCTTTTTTATTTTTGTTAGAAAAAAGCAGGAAATTATGAAAATTGCGCTTTGCCAGATAAATTCGGTAATCGGGGACATTGAAGGGAATAAAGATAAGATACTCCATGGCTATGAGCAGGGTATCCGCGATAATTGCGACCTTGTTATCTGCCCTGAACTCTCGCTTTGCGGCTATCCGCCCTTGGACTTTGTGGAAAAAGAGGAATTCAGGCGTAAAGTTGAAGCAACTGCACAGTATATTGCCTCTCAGACAGGAGATACGGCACTCCTTTTCGGTTCAATAACTGAGGAAGAAGAAAACGTTGGAACAGGGGTATATAATTCGGCAATTTTATGCTATAACGGCAAAATTCAGGCCGTACAGGATAAAAGCCTTATCCCGAATTATGACGTCTTCGATGAAGTCAGGTATTTTGAACCCGCAAAACTCTGCCAGGTGCACGAATTTAAGGGAGAAAAACTAGGTCTTTCTATATGCGAAGACATCTGGAACGACATGGATTTCTGGAAAAAAAGAAGATACCCCACAGACCCGGTTAATACACTTGTAAAAATGGGGGCTACAATCCTGCTTAATATTTCTGCTTCCCCTTATGCCTACGGCAAAAGAGAACAAAGACGGAAAATGCTCTCAACAGTATCCAAAGGGGATAGTATACCCCTCGCCTATGTCTGCTGCGCAGGGGCACAGACGGATTTAATATTTGACGGCGCCAGCATGTGCTTTAATAAAAAAGGGGAGCTCGTCCGCCTGGGTAAAGCGTTCCGGGAAGACTATTTTATTTTTGATACAAAGGAAGACTACACCCCTGTAGCTCAGGCCGAAGGGAGCTATGAAGAGGAGGTCTTAAATGCCCTCATATTCGGCGTTCGTGAATACTGCATGAAAACAGGCTTTAAGAAGATTCTGGTAGGCCTTAGCGGCGGAATTGATTCGGCACTCGTTGCCTATATTGCCGTAAGAGCCATGGGAAAAGAAAATGTGCACGTGGTTATGATGCCTTCTGAATATTCAAGCCTGGGAAGCCTTAAGGATTCTGAGAAACTAATAGATATCCTGGGCATCTCATCCGATGTGCTTTCAATTCAGCCGGTCTTCGAAAAGGTGAAAGAGGTCCTGGAACCCCACTTTAAGGGGCTTCCGGAGGATGTGACGGAAGAAAACATACAGCCCAGAATAAGAGGAATGTACCTGATGGCCATGTCTAACAAATTCGGCAGCCTCCTCTTAACAACAGGCAATAAATCCGAAGTTGCAGTAGGCTATGCAACTTTGTACGGAGATATGTGCGGCGCACTTGGGGTTATTGCCGACGTATATAAGACCGACGTCTATAGAATGGCAAACTATATTAACCGCGAAGGAGAAGTAATCCCTTATGAAATAATAAATAAGGCCCCTTCGGCTGAATTAAGGCATAACCAGACAGACCAGGATTCACTGCCTCCATATGACCTGCTGGATAAGATACTGAAAATGTATCTCGAGGAGAACAAAGAGCTCAATCAGATTGTTAAAGAGATTGGGCACCCGGATACTGTCAAAAGAGTCCTTAACCTGGTGGATTTCAATGAATTTAAGAGAAAACAGGCTGCCCCTGCCCTTAGAGTTTCTACAAAAGCTTTTGGCTACGGCAGAAGATTCCCAATAGTCCAAAAATGGAGAAGATAATGACCCTGAACAGTTCAACCGGAAAGGAGAAATTAAACGTTAATTTACTCCCCAAATTTTCAGGCAGAAAAAGTGCCCTGAAGCTCAGTTTTCTGCTGACCGTCTTGCTCTCTTTACTGTTTACTTTTTCTTCCTCACGGGCTCAGATGGGCGGGGAAGAAAGCCATATTAAGCTTAATGCCAGACTTTCACAAACTGAAGCTGCAGCGGGCTCAAAAGTTAAACTTACGGCCAGGGTTTCAATTGAAAGCTCATGGCATATTAACTCAAATAAGCCTAATGAGGATTACCTTATCCCTACAGCCCTTACGCTCGATAAGGCTAAAAACCCGGCCAGGCTTCAGCTTACTTCGGTCCGTTATCCCGCGGCAAAAAATATAAAATTTGAGTTTTCTGAAACTCCGGTAAGCGTATATGAAGGGGAAGTTACTATAAACGCTGAACTACAGGTCCCGGCTGATGCAAAACCTGGGAAATACCCGGTTAAACTCGTGCTTAATTACCAGTCGTGCAATAACAATACGTGCCTGCCGCCCTCAGCTGCTGAAAGCAATGTTACATTAAACGTCACTGCAGGCAGCCTTCAGGCTAAGACTTCAGACACCGCTTCAGCCCCCGTTGCACAGGCTAATCCGCCTTCGGAACAGGGCAATGAAAAGCCTGCTTCCATTCAGCAGGGAAGTGTCACTCAGCAGCAAGGCTCGCTCTCGGACAAACTTGCCTCAAGCGGACTGTTCCTGAGCCTTATAATCGTATTTTTAGGCGGACTTGCACTTAACCTTACACCGTGCGTCTACCCCCTGGTCCCCATTACTATTGGATATTTTGGAGGCCAGAGCGAGGGAAGTACAGGCAAACTCTTTTCGCTTGGAGTTCTATATGTCCTTGGAATGGCCCTGACATATTCTGTTATCGGCGTTGTAACAGCCTTAAGCGGCGCGGTATTTGGGACACTGATGCAGAACCCCATTGTTGTTATTGCTGTAGCCCTGGTTCTATTTGCACTTTCCTTAAGCATGTTCGGTGTATACGAGTTTAAGCTCCCGGATACGCTCGTTGCTAAGGCAGGAGGAGCCAAAGGGGGATACTTCGGAGCCTTTTTCATGGGACTCACAATGGGTATTGTTGCTGCCCCCTGCATCGGGCCTTTCGTCCTGGGGCTTGTAACATTCGTAGGAACAAAGGGTGACCCTTACTACGGCTTTATGATGTTCTTCTTCCTGGCCCTTGGGCTGGGATTCCCATACCTCATACTGGCACTCTTCTCAGGCAAAATTAAAAGCCTCCCTAGAGCAGGTATGTGGATGGAAGCAGTTAAGCATATCTTCGGATTTATACTGCTTGGAATGGCGCTCTACTTCCTGGAGCCCATTCTCCCGAAATCATTCGGCAAATACGTCCTTCCGGTCTATATGATCGGTGCCGCAATCTACCTCCTTGTATTCGACCGCACGGCCGGAAGCGTAAAATGGATGAAATATTTTAAGACTGCGTTTTCTGTCTTGATTATTGCCGCGGCAGTTTATATGTTGCTCCCTGAAAAGAAAAGTACTCCGGATTGGAAGTACTACTCTGAGGAAGCCTACACCACATCCCTTAAGACGGGCAAACCCGTGATCATTGACTTTTTTGCGGACTGGTGCATCCCTTGCAAGGAATTGGACGGAATGACCTTCTCCAACGCCAGGGTGATTGATGAATCCAGAAGGTTCCATACCTACAAAGTTGATATGACTAAATCGCTCTCTGAACAGACTGCGAATATCAGAAATAAATTCAAAATTGTCGGTATGCCAACCGTCCTGATAATCAATTCAAAAGGGGAGGAAGTCCAGAGAATTACAGGATTCGTCAATGCCGATGAGTTCTATAAAATCATAAGTAATGTCGACTAATTTGCTTGAAAACGAAACTTTTTAGCGCATTACTGGTGTTTCAAACATTAAATAAGATATTTGGTACAAATATCTCGGATAAATTGATAATAGAGAAAAGACTTCGTATTTTTAGAACACAATTTAAAACAAATTAAGTGAGTAAAATGGCAAAAAAGAAAGAAGTAAAAAGTCTTTCCGAGGTTACGGTTAGATTTGCCGGCGATTCCGGTGACGGAATGCAGCTGACAGGAACACAATTCAGTGATACTACAGCTTTGTTTGGTAACGACTTAATTACTCTGCCCGATTATCCTGCAGAAATCCGCGCCCCCGCCGGTACACTCTATGGCGTCAGCGGTTTCCAGCTCCACTTCTCCAGCAGCGATATTCATACTCCAGGAGATCATCCCGACGTTCTGGTGGCTATGAACCCGGCAGCCCTGAAAGTTAACCTGAAGGACCTTAAGCCTGCTGCAACTATCATTGTAAATACAGATTCATTTGATGCCAAGAACCTGAAATTAGCCAACTATGCTTCTAATCCTTTGGAAGATGATTCCCTGCAGGGCTTTAATGTTATTCCTGTGCCAATCACCTCACTTACGGCAGCTGCCCTCGAAGGCAGCCCGCTTTCAAATAAGGAAGTAACACGCTGCAAGAATTTCTTCGCCCTTGGAATGATGTACTGGCTCTACAGCCGGCCCATCGAACAGACACTTTCCTGGATTAACCAGAAATTTTCTAAAAAACCTGAAATTGCCGAGGCTAACTCAAAGGCTCTTAAGGCCGGCTATTTCTACGGCGAAACTACTGAAGTATTCGCTTCTTCTTACCAGGTTGAGCCTGCTCCCTTGCCGAAGGGAACTTATATGAATATCTCAGGCAACCAGGCTACTGCATACGGATTTATTGCCGCTACTGTTAAAACAGGATTGCCTTTGTTCCTGGGCTCTTATCCTATTACCCCGGCCTCCGATATACTGCATGAGCTTAGCAAGCATAAGAACTTTGGAATTAAAACTTTCCAGGCTGAAGACGAAATCGCAGGTATTGCCTCGGCTATCGGCGCCTCTTATGCCGGAGACCTTGCTATTACTACTACAAGCGGACCGGGACTTGCTCTTAAGACTGAGGCTATGGGACTTGCAGTTATGACTGAACTCCCACTTGTTATTGTTGACGTTCAGCGCGGCGGCCCTAGTACAGGACTTCCAACTAAAACTGAACAGGCCGACCTTATGCAGGCAATCTATGGCAGAAACGGCGAATCTCCTATACCTGTCATTGCCGCTTCAACACCTAGCGACTGCTTCTATATGGCTTATGAAGCCTGCAGAATAGCTACAAAGTATATGACTCCTGTGCTCCTTCTTACGGACGGCTACCTGGCTAACGGCTCGGAACCCTGGAAAATCCCGCACTCGGACGAACTGCCGGATATCAAAGCTAAACAGTGGACTTTAACTGAGGGATTCCATCCTTACAACAGGGACGAAAACCTCGCCAGACCCTGGGCTGTTCCTGGTACACCGGGCCTTGAACACAGAATCGGCGGTCTTGAAAAATCCCACATCTACGGAAACGTCAGCTATGACCCAGATAACCATGACTTCATGGTCCGTATGAGGGATCAGAAAGTAAAAAATATTGCAAACGATATCCCTCTTCTGGATGTTAAGTATGAACAGGAAGGCGACCTCCTCGTCCTTGGATGGGGCGGCACCTATGGCGCAATTACTGAGGCTGTCCTTAAGGCCAGACAAAAAGGCTTGAAAGTCTCACAGGCACACTTTAAGTACCTCAATCCTTTCCCTAAAAATACGGCAGAGGTGCTTAAAAAATTTAAGACTGTCCTGGTTCCTGAAATTAACCTCGGCCAGCTGGCCAGAATCCTCAGAAGCGAATTCCTGGTACCTGTGGTTACTTATAACAAAATGAGAGGACTGCCTTTCAAGGCTTCAGAAATTGAAGCTGAAATAATGAATCTCCTTGGAGGAAAACAATAATATGGCAAATAACATAGATTCAAACGAAACTAAACTTACTGCTAAAGACTTTGTAACCGACCAGGACGTCAGATGGTGCCCGGGATGCGGAGATTATTCAGTCCTTGCACAGACCCAAAGAACATTGCCCGACCTGGGTCTGCCGAAGGAAAAAATCGTATGGATTTCCGGCATCGGCTGCTCAAGCCGTTTCCCGTACTATATGAATACTTACGGTTTCCATACAATCCACGGCAGGGCTGCTGCAATTGCTACTGGCGCTAAACTCGCTAACCCTGAACTCTCTGTCTGGGTTGCAACCGGCGACGGCGACCTCCTTAGCATCGGCGGCAATCACTTTATTCATACTTGCAGAAAGAATATCGACCTTAAAATCCTGCTCTTTAATAACAGGATTTACGGACTGACAAAAGGGCAGTATTCACCGACTTCTGAAAAGGGTAAGGTAACTAAGAGCTCCCCGTACGGAAGCCTCGATTTCCCATTTAACCCTGTTACACTGGCTTTGGGTGCCGAGGCAAGCTTCGTTGCACGCTCGTTGGACCGTGACCCGAAACACCTCCAGTATGTGCTCAAAAGAGCAGCCGAACATAAGGGTACCGCGTTTGTGGAAATATACCAGAACTGCGTTATCTTTAATGACGGAGCCTTTGACGCACAGGCAAACAAGGAGACAAAGGATGATAACGTTCTTTTCCTTGAACACGGTAAACCGATGGTCTTTGGAAAGAATAAGGATAAGGGAATTATTGTCGATGGTACAACTCCTAAGGTTGTAAGCCTTACGGACGGGAAGTATTCGGTCAACGACCTCCTGGTTCATAACGAATTCGACCAGAGCGTCGTGCTTGCTTACCTGCTGGGGCAGATGAGTAACCACGCTGAATTCCCGACTCCGGTCGGCATATTCAGACAGATCAAAAAGTCTACTTACCATGAAGATATGATGAAACAGATCGATGCCGTTAAAGCTAAAAAAGGCGAAGGCGATCTGGAAAAATTACTCTTCAGCGGTAATACATGGGAAGTTAAATAATTACCTCCCTTAAGCAGGCTCGTTTTTAAGGCGGAAGCAAATATTTAGCTTCCGCCTTTTTCTTTTTAGGGCTGATTCCCGGAATTTGCTTAATTTCAGGAACATTACCCGGAAAATTCTTATCTTATAAAGAATGTCTTTTAGATTCACTTTTTATTAATCAAATACTCATACTTATGATAGATTTCTCATACCTGGCTAAAATCATTAGGGAAAACCATACTTTCTTAATTACAACTCACGTAAACCCGGACGCTGATGCAATCGGCTCCGAGGTGGCCTTTTACCAGATCCTCAAACAGCTCGGTAAAACAGCCTATATAGTTAACCATAGCGCTGTACCCTATAACCTGACGTTCCTGGACACAGATAATGTCATACAGAAATACGACGCTGAAAAACACGCCCTGCTCTTAAGTGACGTGGACGTTCTGGCGGCTCTCGACCTTAATAACCCCAAAAGACTCGTCAGAATGGAGGATACCTTTGTTAACAGCACGAGAACTAAAATCTGCATAGACCACCACCAGAACCCCTCGGCTTTTGTCAACCACTTCTTTGTCGATGCCGAATACTCATCAACTGGACAGATAATTTATGACCTCATAAATGAAACGGGAATTGTTAAGCTCGACTACTCCACGGCTCTTCCCATCTACGCTGCAATAATGACCGATACCGGAAGCTTCCGCTTTGACAGGACTACCCCTGCCATTCACATGATCGTGGCCCGGCTGCTCGAGGCGGGCGTTGACCCAAACTACGTATATGACCAGATCTACGACCAGAGCCATTTCGGCAAAATTAAACTCCTGGGAGAGTCGCTTTCGTCAATCCGCCTGGCTGCCGATAACCGGATCGCCTATATGGTAATTACACGTGAGGCCTTAGACCGCTCAGGCGCACAGGAGGCTGAGGTGGACGGCTTTGTAAACTACTGCCTTTCTATCAGGGGCGTTAAGATAGGCATGCTTTTCTTTGAGCTTAAAGACGGCATAAAGGTCAGCTTCCGCTCTAAAGGTAAAATACCTGTCAACCTCCTGGCTGAGGAGTTCGGCGGAGGGGGCCACACAAACGCCTCCGGAATCCGCCTTGCCGGGGCCGCACTGAACGACCACGTTGCGCAAATTGTAGAGGCCGCGGAAAAGTACCTTACGGTTGAACAGAAATAAAAGGACACTGTTCCTGTACTATTTTTTGAAATAATCTATAGAGAGAGGGTAAATGCTTAATATCAAATTCAAAAATGAAGGGACTAAGACTTCGCTTCTTAAAGATTCCCTTCTTATGCGCTTCCTGTTTGAAGATGAAAACCTTAAAAAACAGCTTGGCGTGCTCGAAAACCTGTACGGAATAAGTATTCCTGAGGTACAGAGAAAAAACATCCTTTCTGAAAAGGGAAGTGAAATTAAAATCTATAACCCTGATGGGCTTCCTTCAATCCTCATCCTTCATAAGGTTAAAACAAAAAAAGATTTTTCAAACGATTACTTCAGGAATTATTTCGCGGGCTTTATATCCTCACTGCACGATGAAAATGTTTCAAACCTGCAGATAGTTCTCCCAGAATTAAGCACGGTGGGAAAATATTTTTCTGATGAAAGCTATTTTTACCAGACATTTATCGAAGGCATACAGCTTGGAAACTACAGGTTCGACAAGTACATGTCTGAAAAGGATAGTTCGAAAACAGTTACCGTATCACTATACGGAAATAAAGCGGGCCTGGATGAAGCAATAAAAAACGGGCTGGCACTTATGGACGGCGTCTGCTTTGCACGCGACCTGGCCAATGAACCCTCGTCCGTCCTGACGCCTGCGGAGCTTGCACAAAGATCAAAAAAGGAGCTTGAAAAGCTGGGCGTTAAAGTAACTATATACGACCTCAAGGATATTCAGAAAAGGGAACTTGGCGGAATTCTTGCCGTCGGACGCGGAAGCGATAACCCGCAGAGGCTCATTGTCTTAAACTATAAACCCGCAAAAGCCAAAAAGAAGATTGCTCTTGTCGGGAAAGGGGTCACTTTCGATTCAGGCGGAATATCCATTAAACCTTCTGCCGGAATGGGTGAAATGAAGGCCGATATGAGCGGTGCCGCGGCCGTTATAGGTACTTTCATGTCGGCCTCAAAGGCCGGACTGCAGGTTGAACTTATAGGGTTTGTTCCCGCGGTTGAAAACATGCCTTCAGGAAAGGCAATTAAACCAGGCGACATTATTAAAACCGCATCGGGAAAATCTATTGAAGTCGATAATACGGACGCCGAGGGAAGACTAATCCTTGCCGACGCACTTGAACTGGCTCACGATGAAAAACCAGACGCAATAGTAGACCTGGCGACACTTACGGGCGCCTGCGTCGTGGCTCTTGGTGAATATACGGCGGGGCTCTTTACACAGGACGATACACTTGCAGAAAACCTTTTCCAGGCCGGAATGAACACTTTCGAAAGACTCTGGCGCCTGCCTCTCTGGAATGAGTACAATAAACTCATCTCGAGCGACGTTGCGGATGTTAAAAACGTGGGAGGGAAGTGGGCCGGGGCTATTACGGCGGCTAAGTTCCTTGAGAAATTTACCACGGGTAAAGTTCCCTGGGCTCACCTCGATATTGCTGGCCCTGCAATTCAAAATAACCTTAATAACTATACCCAGAAATACATGACCGGCTTCGGCGTAAGACTCCTGTTTGAATACCTTTCAAAACTTTAAGACAAAAAAAAGGCGGGACTAACCTCCCGCCTTTTTTAATTTATACCTTAGATAAATCAGAACTTCAGACCGAGCGAAATATACTGCACGTTGTTCAGCCTGTGCATGTCTTCATACGCATAATCAATTACAACGTTTGCAAAATCAAACATACGGTAGTTTAACCCGAAACCGAATGTCAGCCCCTTTTCAGTATCACGTTCAAAAAGGGAATTGTAGCCGCCCCGTATATAAAACGTTTCACTCCAGGCAAACTCCAGTCCTGTATTTACATACTCAGTGTGGTCGTTCGGGTGAATGGCGTCTGCAGCAAGCGTGAGCCTTGAGGACTCTGACTTAATTACATCGGCTGCAACCCCGAAACGGAACATCAACGGCAGGTCGAAGGATTCCATTTCAACGTCTGTATTGATCAGGTTAGCATCACCCGAGCCTACGGTTTTAATGTTGAGGGCATCGCGCCCTTCAAGCTTCATCTTTGTACCAAAGTTTGAAATGCTGGCTGCAATGCGGAATTCGTTTAAGATCGGTATCCTGTACAATGTGCCAAGGTCAATTGCAAAACCCTGCGCATTCATGTGCCAGATATTTTCACCTATATACTTTGCATTCATGCCTATAGAGAAATTATCAGTCAGGTTTCTTGCATAGCTTAATCCCACGGCAAGATTGTTGTACTTGAAGTATTCTCCCGTTCCTTCCGGCATCTCCGGAGTGGTAACCATCATTTCACCAGTCGTGAGCACGGAGACAAATGCTCCCACAGTCCCAAAACCCGGCACAGTGGTTGCAAAAGCTGCGTTCTCCAGATTGATGTCGGCAAACCACTTTACGTGATTAAAGGCTGCCTCATTAGACGTTATCCTGGCAAGCCCTGCCGGATTCCAGTAAGTTGAGGATATGTCGTCGGAAGAAGCCGAAAAGGCTCCTCCCATTCCTGCTGCCCTCGAGCCTACTCCGATCTTTAAGAACTGCCCGACAGTGGTTCCGGTCTTCGTAATTGACTGCGGAAACGCTAAAGCCGGAGTTATTATCATAAGCACAAATATTATTTTTATTAATTTCATTATAAAACTCCTGATTTTCCTTCTTTAATTCATGACTACTTTATAAGGGCAAATTTAACTAGCTTTTCGCCTATACCCGGAGCTTCTATGTGTGCTATATACAAGCCGTATGCAACACCGAAGCCGTCACGGTTTAACAGGTTCCAGAACTCGCGCCCGTTCTGCATATTGGAGTCATGAACAATTGTCCTTACCGGATCACCGCTTAAAGTAAAGATTCGTATTGTACACTGGGGCGGAAGATTATCAAAGTAAATCCTCCTTTCACCCCTGTTCTTATCTGGCAGACGGTTTAAGGGCTCCAGCTCGTTATATCCAACGTACGGATTTGGAACAACCCGTATATTGTCCAGTGAGGCAGACGCCTTTTCAGTGCTTATTTTTGCCGCAGTAGTCTTAAGAACAAAGATGTCTTTGGATGTAAATGGACGCTTTGTAAATATCTTCAGAATATCTCCGTCACCCGGCATTACAGCTGCCTTTGACGTATCCTTCGGAGGCCTCAGCTTTATGTCCCAGGTCAGTGTGTCCTTTTGTGTCCCTTTTGAACCAGGCTTGAAGAGGACCAGGTCTTCTCCAATATCCCACTTTTTGTTCTTTGTGCTGTTCTGCTCAACCAGCATAGATACTACCGGAACAGGAACACCCGAGGTAATATCCTTTATGGAAAAGTTTACAGGAGTTTTAACCAGTTTGCCGCTTTCAAGCAAAAAGGTCGAATCGTTGTTTGAAGAAGAAAATGTAATTTCATAATCAGACGGATTCTTCACATTCTTACCATAGGCATAAAGGCCGCTGGAGAAAGTCAGATTTGAATTCTTCCCGTTAAAGCCCGATCTGCTGGAATCAACGCTGACTTCTTTCTCATCCTGAATCTTCAGGCTGATCCCGTCGAATACAGGATTTGAGTCGTCTCCTGTAAGGGAAGTGCTCTGAAAGATCGGGTAGTAGTGGTAAGTTATATTAAAACGCCCGCCGTCAGCCATCCTGCTGTTTCCCATCCTCTGCACGGCCCCGCGGATGTAGTTTATTATGTAGTCAGCCCCTTCAGTGTAAACCGTTCCATTCTCATCGGTAACCTTCATGACCTCGTCTTTAACAAGATTCCTGTTGCCCAGTTCTGTGAATTTCCCGTTTACTGCAACAAATGACTCGGTTACGGCATTTGAACTGGACAAGCTGTAATTCTTTGCCTTGACCATCTTATCTGCAACAAGCATTGAGTCGCTGAAGACCAGCCTGTACTCGTTATCCTTTACCAGAAGGTCGTTGTAAACGGAAAACGATATCCTGCCGTTGCCCAGCCCGCTTGAGTGCAGTAGGTTGCTGCCGTTATCAACCTCAGGCAGCATGTAGCCCGAAGCCCTGGGACCCGGAATTACCTGTACGGTATTTGCGTCAAACTTATACTGCGACGTCACAGGATCAAGCGTTATTTTCTTTGTGGTCTCGGAGGGCGGAATTCCAAGTGAATCGCCGTGGTCGTATGCAACAACAGCGTAGTAATATGTCTGCCCGTTTATAACGTTATTTGAGTCCACAAAACTGTGTACAAGTCCCGTATTGTCACCCAGGAAATAATGCACGCCGCGCCCCTGGTATGCTACAGGATGGAACCCTTTCCACGCATTGTCCATGTCCCACCTTGCGTCATAACCCTGCAGGTCCTTCAAAGGCTCAGAGAGGAACCCTGCACCCTTGCCGTCAGAAATGGTAAGTATATCAGTAAAGGTGGGGTCTGTGCTTCTGTAAATAACATACCCCTCAAAGTCATTTCCAGTTATGGGATCTTTGCTTGATTCGGCTTTTGTATCCCAGTAAAGCGTTACTTTCTTGTCGCCTGGTACGGCTGTAACCTTCGGAAGGTCAGGCGGCTTGAAGAAGTTGTAATTTTTATTGTATATGTCTTGTACGGTCTCGGCCGTTGTAAGAAGGTCACCTAAATTCTCGCCGAAAAGAAGCGCCATTGAAATTCTCTTGGTTTCACCTTTCTTCAGCGAAATGTAGCCCGAGCCGTAATTAAAAACGATGTCATTCTTGTTCGGAATGGGACTGAATGTACCTGGAATCGAGCGCGTCCACATGAGCTCATCGTCCTTTACAGCTCCGCCGTCTTTCCAGATCCAGCTGTTGAAGCTTGTTAAACCAATCTGGTCCACTTCATCAAGATCTGTCAGCTCAAAATTCGGTTCACCCGGAAAGAGAGGATCAGGCGAGCCGTCAGCCAGCCTTCCTCCTGCGGTCGGCTTTCCGTCGTTTTCACCTTCGTCCCCGGTACCCGCAATACCGTCTTTCCCCACGTCGTCAGTCTCGGCGTTCCAGTCGTGATCGTTATCAATTCCGTCATCCTGCCTTTCATCAACAAGCCCGTCGCCGTCGTTGTCAATCCCGTCCGAGGAGTTTCCGGGACTTTCAAGGAATTTGCAGCCCAGGTAACCAAGTTTAATTCCCTGTGCGCCAATTCCATCGTTATCATAGAAATAGACCATGCTTCTTGAATAAACAGGAATTTGATCCACATTTACGTCCGGCGTGCTGTACGGGGGAACAAAAAACCCCAGGTCATCTTTATTGTCTGCGGCGTTTCCAACATCAGGGTCTCCGTAAACACCAAAGAACACGCTGTCCAGGTCGTAATCGCTTACATTCGTAATTGTATAAACAAAGAATATGGCATTTTCTGCCAGCGAGTTGCTCCACTGAAAGGCCCTTCCGTCAATCTGAACACCAAGCCCCCTGCGCTTAAGATCGTTCTTGAAAGGGAAGTAGGAAAATTCGGCATTGTCCCTGTCATCCATCGACCAGAAGCATTCCAGATCGGCATTGTTCACCCCTTGAGTCAGATATCCCGGCCAGACGTACTTCCCTAAAGTAGAGTTGTACCATTCACTGGGCCAGCTGTCGGGCTTTCCGTCGTGATCAAGGTCATCACAAGGATTTGATGCCATGTAAGCCTGGTTCGGGTCTGCATAGCCCGGAAGAGGCTCCCACTGCCATAATGTGTCCCCTTTGGGGCTTACTTCCGGCAGGTTCCACGAGGGCCAGTCATTCAGACCGTCTGAAATTATGTGAATCCTTTTCTGCGGATTTCTTGAATCCGGCACCGAGGCTCCTACAAGCGGCGAGAACTGGAAGATGTAGGGCGAACCATGCCATACGAGCTCCGTAATTTCCCTTATGCCGCCGTAGCCTTCACCAATGCCGCCGTAATTAGTTAAACCTACCTTAATTTTATTTCCGTTCATCAGAAAAGACTTGCGGTCCCTGAATCCGGTAGTCTTCCTGAGTCCCGAGCCTGCATAATCGTACTTGCCGTTGGATTCGGAACTGCCAGAGCTGACTTTTGCCGGATGCTTGCTGATATAATCGTTAATAAGATTTATTACTGCCTGATGCTCCTGACGCCGCATCTCTTCACGGCTCTGCGCCTGATTTATGCCGCAATAGACAGTTAAGAGAAAAATTATTGCAATGAATAACTTAATGTGAATCTTTCTTTTCATTATGAAAAATCTCCAATTAGAATTCTGTCAAAATTTTACGGATATTCCTACTTTTACATTCCTCGGGGCAAGATAGTAGTTCGGCCTTACAAAGTACTCGTCTGCTGAATGCATGCCCGGGGTTTTTGCCGCTTTCTCGTTTGTATTCTGGGCCGAGCCCATCTTTTCCTCAATCGAATAAGTAGCCCTTCCGGTGTCATCATAAACATACCTTTCATTTAGTGCGTCAAAGAGGTTGTAAACCTTCAGGAAAAGCGTAAAAGTAAAGTCGAAAACATTAAATGACTTGTCTGCCAACAGATCCACACTCATCTGCGATGGCTTCCTGTCGCTGTTTGTGGGAAGATAAATCTTGCCTGAAACTATCTGCGGCGTGTAGGGAAGCCCCGTGCCGATACGTCCGACTAAGGTAACGTTCCAGTCGTCGTGCCCGAAAAGAAGCGAGCCGTTTAGTGTGTGCGACTGATCCCAGCTGAGTAGTACCGGCACTTTTTCTGACTGCCTGCCTGAAGAAAGATCCAGGAAGAATGCATCTGCGCTGGTTTCGTTTCCTTCTGCCACCTGGAATGTGTAGTCCAGCGAGGCCCCGAAAAACTCGTCGATATTCCTTCTCTTATTAAGAGAAAAGGTAACACCCTTAATGCTTCCGTAATCTTTGTTGACGTATTTGTTGTACGTCTCCTGTGTGCTTATTCTGATCTGCTGAAGCGCCAACAGGTCGCGTACGTCTTTATAGAAAGCCGTCAGGTTAAAAGCCAGATTTTCTGTCATCTGCTGCTGCAGTCCAAACTCATATGTAACAGTCTTCTCCGGGTTCAGATTGGCGTTGCCGTATGTGGGGAATCCGGATGAAAAACTGGTTTTGAAATTGGCGTTGTTGTAGAGATACTGGAATGGTGGCATCTGATAAAAGTGACCGTAGGACAGGTGTATTATGCCTTTATCCGTAATAGGGTACGAAATACCTATTCTGGGGCTCAGCTGATATTTTGCCGGCGCGTCTTTAAGGAGGCTCGCGGCATCAATCTGCGGCGGCAGCTTCGGGTCGTTCGGAGACGGATGGAATGTATCAACTGAATACGGAGAACGCGAGGCAAAGTAATCATACCTGAGCCCCACGTTCAAGATGATGCTTTCAAATTCCATCTTGTCCTGTATGTATGAAGAGAATTCAAGAGGCTTCTTTGTATAGTAGTCATGTTTCGGCGTCGTCAGGTCGGGAATTTCGGGCAATGAGGATTCCTTTATGACTTCAAAGTTCTCAAATTCCAGAACGTGGCTCCTGAAATCAAGCCCGAACTTCATTTCATGGTTTTTGTTCAGCTGGCTCGTAAAGTCAAGCTTTGCACCGTAGCTCTTGCTCCTCTGATAATACTGGTTATTTAAGGTTCCGCCCGAGGCAAATGTATAATTCATCGCCGGGTCAAGTTTGCTGCGGTTCTGATATCTTGGATCCGCGTGCAGGTTTTCTGTCCCAAGGCCGGGGTAGTAATCCACTTCATTTCCGCCGGCATCAAGCAGGGGATAGACATACTGCTTAAAGTCATTCAGGTTATATGATCCCTTAAGAGTGTAGAACGTGCTGTTGCTTACGGCGTGCCTTAATTCAACTGAGTTCAGAAGGCCCCACTCATAATTGTGGTAATTCCCGTCCGGGTCATACTTTAAGTCGTGGTTATAGGTCTGATAATCAGAATTTGAATAAACCACGTCATAGTTGATCTTGATCGTGGAAATGGGCCTGAATGTCAGCTTGAATGTCGAACTTATGTCCTTGCTCGGGTTCATCGAGACGGCAGATCCGTCGCCTGTGGAAACGATTCTGATGTCATCCGGATTCTGCGGATTTCTGTAGACTGAATCCTGTGGGTTGTGCTCACGCACGCCGTATAAATAACCCTTGTCGTAATTATATCTTCCGGAGGCAAAGAAGGAGAAGTAATCCCCGAGAAAAGGAATTGGGCCGCTTAGGGTGGCTTCTGAAACATTGCTGTTAAGGGGGTTGACGTTTTTAATGTTATAGAAGACGTTGCTGTGCGTGCTCAGGTAGTCCCCCGTGTAAAATGAAAGAAATCCCTGGTACTTGCTCCCGCCTTCCTTAGTAATTGTGTTTACAATGCCGGAAAGGGCATTTCCGTATTCGGCGTTGAAGGTTCCGCTTACAACTGAAAGCTCCTGTATGGCGTTTGTGGAAATTTCAACCGTTCGGGAATTGTCGAACGGATTTGAAATGGATACGCCGTTTACGGCATATGAAATTTCTGTTGAACGCCCGCCCCTTATGTGAAGCTCTCCGCCGGCGCCCTGTACAAAACCTGCCTGAAGAGAAAGTATCTGGTTTACACTTTCAACCGGCAGGCTCGCAATCTGCCCGGCATCTACTGAAGTCTGCGAAGAAGTTAAATCCTTCCTGATCAAAGGGGCTTCAGCCGTTATTACAACAGTGCTTAGTGTTGTTGCCGTTGAGGATATCTGAATATCCAGCTTTGTAGTAAAATCTGCCGAAACCTTTACGTTTACTATCTGCCTTTTCTGGTATCCTACGGCAGAGGCGTAGATCGTATAGATCCCGGGCGGGATATTATTGATCGTGTAATAACCCTCTATGTCTGTAGCTGCACCGAGAGTAGTGCCGTCAATAATGACGTTTACTCCCATGAGAGCTTCACCCGTTTCCTGGTCAGTTACTTTGCCGGCGATTTTCCCGGTGGTTCCGGCAAGCAGGTTGTGAGATAAAACAGCTAAAAATATTAAAACCATGGTCAGAAACTTTTTCTGCATTATAAAACCTCATATTGTCATAATTGAAAAAGAGATACTGCAAATACATTTCACGCAACAATCTTAATACGGTCTTCAATAGTCGTTAAGAATGAACACCTTAGCATTATTACACCTCAAGAAAAAAAAGAACTATTCCTGGCAACCCAGAAAGAAAGGGGAGTGACAGCCCGTAAAAAAAGCCGGGAGACGAGCCCCCGGCTTCTGTTCAAACAGAAATTACTTCATCAGTAACATCTTCTTTGTTACGGTCTGGTTGTTGTAGTTTAACTGATAGATATATGTGCCGCTTGTAAGCTTTGAAGCATTAAAGTCAACATTATAGCTTCCTGCACTCATCTGCTCGCTGTTAAGTAAGGTCGCAACTTCCTGTCCAAGAATGTTGAATATCCTTAACGTAACAACTGCATCGCCCGGCAATCCGAATCTAATGGTTGTAGACGGGTTGAACGGGTTGGGGAAGTTCTGTGCTAAGAAGAAATTAGCCGGAATGCGGGAGTTTTCTTTTTGAACACCCGAAGGAGACTGATATTTCAGTATGACAAGAGGAATGTTCGGGAAGTCGAGCGTACCTCTCGGATAACCTGAAGAATATACAGCCTCGTCAACTGAATCCTTATCAACGTCTCCTACCGTTACAATATCCAGCTGCCCGGTATTCGGATGAATTAATGAATCGATAACTGAAGGGGTGTAGCTTTTGGGATCATCTGCTTTTCCGCCAGTATACTGCAGGCGCACTACGGCGTCAAATACCTTTGTGGCTGTATTGTTTCTGCTTCCGAAAACAAAATCAATTTTCCCATCCTTATCCAGGTCACCTTTACCGCCGCCATTTAATCTTGTAACCCCAAGCAGTGAATAGTCGGCAGCTACTGTAGCAGCCAGGGTGTCATTTAGCTGCTTGCATACGTATGCCTTGCCGTCAGACCAGCCGCCAAAAACGATTTCCTTGGTCCCGTCATTGTCAATATCAGCTACCTGTGCGGTCTTGAAAGATCCGGTTGCTCCGCCTATAGTTGTCTGAGTGGCAACTAGCTTCCAGGTCTTGTCAGTATTGTATTTAACCGAAACAATGTTTCCTTTACTGTCCCACAGATAAAGGACATTGTTAAGCCATGCTATATCATAATATATAGCAGCAGGGAAGCCTGTTAGGCTGGACAGGCCGCTTGCCTCAATGGTCCATTTTTCTGATCCGTCGGCGTTGTCGGGAATTTTGTCAACCGACAGGATGCCAAAACCAAGAGCGCCTGTACCGCTGCTGCGGTCGCAGAACATAAGTTCCGGTGTACCGTCGCCGTCATAGTCTTCGACGAACCATTTCATAGGTCTTATGTCAGAATTATCCGTCGTTGCAATCTTAAACTTTGCATTTGGAGCAGAGCTGCCGAAAATGTCAACGCCCATACTGTCGCTGCCTTCCCTGGCTTCATAAACAAACACCCTGTCAGGATTCGGATGCTCTGTATCAACCCAGTTTGCCGGGGCAAAGATTATCTCTCCCTTGCCGTCTTTGTCAAGATCGCCGTATGTTAATGCCGGCCAGGTATTCTGCTTAATGTCCGGGATTTCAGCACTCCATACCATTTCCCACTTATTGTTATTAAGCTCATACTTGTAGATTCTTGGGGTTAACTGCGATGGGGGCTCATCAATAGCATTGCTGTTGACGGCATAAATTTCGGGCTTCCCGTCCTTGTCCAGATCCAGACCCGCAACAACTTCACCCCAGCCGCCTGCATCAAGGGGTTGGACTGAGAGTGTATCAAGCCTCCTGAAGGTACCCGTAGTCTGGGCATTTAAGGAAATTGAAAGAAATGAAAGAATAAACAAAATACAATAATAACGTTTCATATTCCGCCTCTCTGTTTATTGGTGATTGAACTCTATCTAAAGGGAACAATTTCTAACAGATTAAAAGGGAACGAAAACGTAACTTGGTAAACAACAGCGTGAGTTTTTTGGGCCTAAGAATTAAGTCTTGGTATTGCTGACATCAAGTTTATAAAAAAATTTCTTTAAATCAATAGGTTAATGGAAAAATGAATAAATTAATGGCAGTCTTCAATTATCGCCTTTTGCCCTGAAAGCAACAATTTCGCCATCCTTCATCTCAAATACCTCGTCTGCAAGCTTCATCAGATCAGGGTTGTGCGTCACAATTACTAGTGTTTTTTTGAACTGGTCCCTCAGCTCAACAAAAAGCCTGTTTATGGCCTCGCTGTTTACAGAGTCAAGGTTGCCCGTTGGCTCATCTGCAAAAATTATTTCAGGATCGTTTGCAAGCGCCCTGGCAACTGCTACCCTCTGCTGCTCGCCTCCGGAAAGCTCAGCCGGCTTGTGTTCCATCCTGTCTTCAAGTCCTACCTGCTTAAGAAGAAACTTTGCCTTGGCCAGTGCATCGCTCAGTGAAACGTTGTTTATCATCAAGGGAATTGCAACGTTTTCCGAGGCCGTAAACTCCGGCAGAAGATGATGGAACTGGAATACAAAACCGGTATTCCTGTTTCTGAATGAAGCCAGTTTTTCATCTGAAAACTTCAGTATGTCACTTCCCTCAAAATTTACAACCCCTGTATCCGGGCGGTCCAGCCCGCAGATTATGTGAAGAAGAGTACTTTTACCGGCGCCTGAGGCACCCATGATAACTGTAATCTTGTTTTTGGAAATGCTAATTGAAATTCCTTTTAACACCTCAAACTTTTTCTTGTCGAGGCTCTCATAGGATTTATGAATGTTTTCAGTCTTTAGGATTATTTCGCTCATATTATTTTTTGTCTGCAGATAGTAAAATTCAGAATGTTATTAACTTATTCCCATTTAATGGCTTCTAAAGCCGGAACCTTAACGGCCCTTTTGGCAGGGTAGAGTGAAGCCAGAAACGACAGTAATAAAGCCATCACCGCAACGGCCAGAAAATCCCAAAGCCTCAGTTCAACAGGAAGCGCATCAATTATATATTTATTAGGATCCAGCGGATAAAACTTCAGCTTCATCTGAAGCAGTATTATGCCTACGCCGATTATGCTTCCGGCTATTGTTCCGACTATTCCGGTCAGCATTCCTTCAAACATGAAAATCCTTAGTATCGAACGGTCACGCGCGCCCATTGACCTCAAGACTCCGATGTCTTTGGTCTTTTCAATTACCGACATGGAAAGCGAACCCAGGACGTTAAATGTGGCAACTGTAATTATAAGGCTTACAATTATAAAAGCCGCCCAGCGTTCAATCTGCATCATTGAATAAAGATCCTTGTGAAGGTCATACCAGGTGTTTATCCTGAAAAGCCTTCCGTCCAGCTTTTGCTGGAGCTCCTGCTTTACCTGCATAGAGTTTTTTATGTCATCAAGCCTTACTTCATAACCCTGAAAACGGTCGCCTAAACCTAAAAGGTCCTGCGCCGAATTCAAAGAAACAAATACCGAATACAAGTCGTAATCGTTGTTGTTCGATTCAAAGATCCCTCGGATAACATACTTCTTAACCGACGGAACAGAAAGGCTTGCAGCCGACTGGCTTATGGAATTAAATGACGTCAGATATAGGCTGTCGCCAACGAGGCTCTGTATTTTATTTGCCAGGTTAAATCCAATTATGATGCCGTCTTTGTCTCCGGCAGGGCTTAAATCAAACCTCCCGTATTCAACCTTCGACCTGACACCCCAGTCCTCATCGGCCCCTTTTGGGTATTCCATACCCTTTACGTCAACAATGCTCGTAAGCTGGTTTTTTAGAGCAATTGCTTTTCCGGAAACAAAAGGGGAGTACGATTTAATGTGACCCGTCGTCTTAAGCACATGTGCCGCCTCAGGCATCCTGTCGTATGCTTCTTCACTGAGAGCTGTAATCCTTATGTGAGGGTCAAAGTTTACAAGAATGGAAGTTACCAGGCTTCCAAATCCGTTAAATACAGATAAAACTACTATCAACGCCGCAACACCCAGCGTAATTCCAAGCACGGAAACAATTGAAATAATTGTAATGAAGTTCAGCTTGTGCTTCGAGCGCAGATATCTTTTTGCTATGAATATTTCGTATTTCATATTGTCCTAGTCAAACCTTAAAGCCGAAATCGGGTTTATTTTTGAAGCAATATAGCTTGGCACCAGAGTGGAGAAAAAACAGAGCACAAAACTTGCAAGTGAAACCAGAAGGTAATTGTGCCAGTCGATTAATACCGGAGCCTTCGACATGAAATATACCGACTCGGGAAGCGTCACAAGATCAAACCTGTCCTGCAGCACGCTTAGTATATACGCCAGAATGTTACCCGTTAAAATCCCGATTAGCGAGATATAAATTCCCTGATAAATAAAGATGGATACTATCTGACGCCCGCTCGCGCCAAGCGACTTCAGTGTGCCAATGGCATTCGAGCGTTCCAGCACTATCATCAGAAGTGTCCCGACTATGTTAAAAGCGGCAACAACAACAATCAGCACAAGCGCTATCGGAACGAGCCTTTTCTGCAGATCAATCCATGTGAAAATATTCTGATAAATCTTGAATATGCTCCTTGCGTAATAAGGATAGCCAAGATAATGGTTAAGGTTATTTGCAATGCTGTCGGCTTTTGTTACGTCGCTTAACTTAATGTCATACCCGTTGACGTTGTCGTTCATGCCGAAGAGCTCCTGCGCAATGTGCATATTGATATAACAGAACTGGTCATCGTATTCTGCAAGGTTGCTTTCAAAAATTCCCGAGATACGGAACTGTTTTATGCTTGGCGGATTCTCGGGCGATGGCGTTGTGAGCTGCTTTAATGTAAATACCGTTACTCGGTCGCCTACACGCGCAAAAAGCTTGTCCGCAAGCTTCCGTCCTATTACTACCGGCGGTATCCCGGAATCAGGAACACTGATGTCAAACTTCCCGTCCACAATATAGTTCCTGATCTCTGTATTCGTGTAGCCGGGCAGAATCCCTTTTAACGTGATCCCTTCGGTATTATGCCTGCGCTTGATTATTGCAAGCCTGAGCGCAAAAGGGGAGATCCCCCTCGAGTAAGGCCTCAGCCTCCGCTCAAGAACGGGCAGTATTATATTGTAATCAGGCAGATTCCTGTTGCTGAAAGAACTGATCTGTACGTGTGAATTAAGCTGTACTATCTTATCTGAAATTGCCTTTTCAAATCCGTTTATTACAGTAAGCGCAATTATAAGTGTGGCTACACCAATGGCAATCCCTGCTATGGAGATGACCGAAATCAGGGAGATAAGTTTTGAATTCTTCTTAGACCCCGTAAACCTGTTCGCTATGAATAAAGAAACTGACATCTATTATTTGCAGCACCCCAGTGTCAAGTTGTAAAAAAATTTATCGAACAAACTAAAAACAAAAATTATCAATAAATAAATATAATTCCAAAAATAATGAAAAAAATAATTGACTAATGATAAAAATAATCATATTTTAGAACTCTCAATTGGAAATAATGTTGTTCTTGAAATACTGACTGAAACAACGGGGCGTAGCGTAGCCCGGTTCATCGCGCCTGCTTTGGGAGCAGGAGGTCGCAGGTTCGAATCCTGCCGCCCCGACACTAAAGAATAGTACTTGCAATACCCGGTTTGATGTGTAATGAAGATGAAACTAGTTGCAGAACTTAAACATAGGAATCTGATGTTACTTGTGCTTGATTGATTGTTAATTTGTTCTTATGTTTAGTGTATGGAAAATTTGGTTTAGAACTCATCTAAGTCCAACTCCAGAGATCAAATAACGGGAACTTTCTTTGGACGCGCCCGTAGCTCAACTGGATAGAGCATCAGCCTTCTAAGCTGAGGGTTAGTGGTTCGAGTCCACTCGGGCGTACTTCTAAATGGTGAGTGTAGCTCAGTATGGTTAGAGCATCAGATTGTGGCTCTGAGGGTCATGGGTTCGAGTCCCATCACTCACCCGAATATAAAATTTGTTCTTTTGGCCTCATCGTCTAATGGTCAGGACCTCGCCCTTTCACGGCGGTAATAGGGGTTCGAATCCCCTTGAGGTCACAATAAGCCTTAAAAGTTTTTCTTTTAAGGCTTTTGTGTTTTAAATAGTTAAAATAAAAAAAACTCCTGAACAATTATTGCTTCAGGAGTTTTTTTATTTGATAAATTTTCTTCTTTATTATACTTTCTTCGGCGCCAGGAATTTGTTGTAAAGCAGCAGCCCTGCCATCGTAAGAACACCTATCATTGAAAAAATAACCCATAGCGTTCCCGGAGTATTCATCTTGTCCACAAAGTGAACGTAAAGGCTTGCACCCAGTATTCCGCCAATCCCGCTTCCTAATACTCCGTATAAGAACGAATAGCCCAGGTAAAGGGCCTTCTTGTCCTCGGGCGCAATAAGCCCCACATAGCTCAGGTACTTCGGATGTGCCGTCATTTCACCCAAAGAAAAAATTATCATCCCTGCAATAAAAACCCATGCGTGAGTTGAAATTGCAAGTATGCCCATGCCTATTGTCCCAAGCCCGATCCCAGTAATCATTGTCGGCAGCGCTTTTGTATTCTTTACTATTCTGGAAATAAGTATCTGCAGAAGAATGATTGTCCCTGCATTTATTACCGTTACGTGCTCGGCATCAAATTTCCAGTTCGGATTGCTGACAAATAGGCCGAGCAGGGAATTGACAGCATTGTTTACAGGCGTCATGTCCACGTGCTCTTTTAAGTACCAGAGCACAGTATCAAACTGCTGGAAGTATAGAATCCAGAAGCCTGAATAAATTACGATCATCAGTATGAACCTGAAATCCTTAAGTACAAGTACGATTCCGCCCAGAACTTCCAGAATCGACTTCTTGCTCTTCGGCCTTTCAGGCTCTTTGTATGCAAATATATTAAGTATTAGAAGCCAGCCCGTCCCCACTGCCGCCATGAGGAAAATATAACTCCACGAAATGCTCTTAAGGTAAGGCACCAGCAAAAGAGGGAATATGAACGCCCCCAGGTTTATTGACCAGTAGTAAACCCCGAAGCCAAGCGTGGAATTATTTTCATTGGTGCTTCTTGCTATTGTTCCTGAAATTATGGGCTTGAATGTGCCCGCCCCTAAAACCATCATAAGAAGACTTAAGAAAACGAGGCCATATGAACTGACCATGCTCGTAAAGAAATACCCCAGGCTCATAACAACAAAGGCGAACATCAGCGTCAGCCTGTAGCCGAACCTGTCTGCTATTGCGCCCGAGAGGATCGGAAGAAAATATAGTAAAGGCGTAATCGTGCTTTTTATTACTCCAACGCTTTCCTTCGAAAACCCAAGCCCCCCTTCATTCGGACTCAGTACAAGATAGACCGAAAGTACAGACATAACGCCGTAATAAGAGCCCCTTTCAAAAAACTCCATTATTATCACAATCCAGTAATTTAAGGGAAACTGTGAGAATACTCCCTTCTTTTCATCTGTTTTTACTTCTTCTGTTTTGGTTTCCATAAGCCTCTTAAATTTTTTGCCTGCAAGATAATGATGACTTGCCTCTAAAAGCAAGTTTTCGCAGCCGGTAATCAGGAATTATAAACTCCCCAGCCTTAATTACGGGCATAATTGCCAAAAAATTATTATTTTGCCTGTTAAGTTTAACTCCGGAATCTAAAACAACTAAAATAATCATAGTGACAGAACTAAATAAGCTGAAATACCCGCGCGTCCTGGCGGAAAATGACGTCTACATAACCCCGAAAGAAAAGAAAGGGAAGTTAGTCCTCAACCCTGCATTGTACTTCTTCCCGAGGCTCCTGAAAATTGTAATAGATTCTGGCAGAGTAGCACAGAATGGGAAATACGGACCGGTCGAATGGGTGCAGTCGAGCGTCGATATAATGGATGCCATTGAAAGGTCAGGCGTAAGGATTGAGGTTACGGGTATGCATAACCTGCATTCTTTTGAAGGGCCTGCTGTTTTTGTTTCCAATCATATGAGCACGCTTGAGACGGTCATACTGCCTTCAGTAATACAGCCTGTTAAGGAAGTAACTTTCGTTGTAAAGCAGGAGCTGATGAAATATCCTTTTTTCAGAGACATTCTCGGGTCAAGAAACCCTATCGTTGTTGGCCGCAGCAATCCGCGCGAGGACCTCGTTCACGTTATGGATGAAGGCGCCAAGTATATCAAAGAGGGCCGCTCAATTATTATTTTTCCACAGAGGACCAGAAGCAGCAAATTTAATGCTGAGCAGTTCAACACACTTGGCGTAAAGCTGGCAAAAAAATCAGGATGTTATGTAGTGCCTACGGCTCTGGTCACCGATGCCTGGGGTAACGGGAAAATAATTAAGGACTTCGGCAAAATCGACCCCGGCAAAAAGGTTTTTATGAGCTTTGGTGAACCCTTCAGGGTGGAATCCACAGGCGCTAAGGAACACCTCCTGGTGCTCGACTTTATTAGAGATAAGCTCACTCAGTGGGGCAGGCAGGACTGCATCGAAAAGTAATTGCTAAAAGTAATTATTGCATGAAGCGGTCTTATTATTTATTTTAGCCCCTGATTTACTATTTTTTTTTACAGGGGAATATATGGACTTATTAAAACCTGGCAAACTTAAAAAAGGGGACCTGATCGGAATTATTTCCCCGGCTTCAACTCCGGATGATTTGACCAGGATCGACAAGGGTGTAAAATATCTTGAAAAACTGGGCTATAGCGTAGAAGTCGGCCGCAACGTCGGACAAAACCACGGCTACCTTGCCGGTAAAGACGATGCAAGACTCGACGATTTGCACTACATGTTCAGAAAAAAAGAAGTTAAAGCTATATTTTGTGTCAGAGGCGGCTACGGAACTCCCAGGCTTCTCGACGGCATAGATTACAGCCTCATCAAGAAAAATCCCAAAATTTTTGTCGGCTATAGCGATATTACAGCACTCCAGATGGCTTTCCTCAAAAAAACGGGACTCGTTACTTTTGCAGGACCTATGCTTGCAGTCGATTTCTGGAACGACGTCAGCCCCTTTACCGAAGAGATATTCTGGGCAATGGTTACTTCCAGAAAAAAAATCGGCAAGGTCCAGAATCCTAAAAACGAAAAATTCCACGTCCTTAGACCCGGCAGTGCAGAAAACCAACTAATAGGGGGAAATCTATCCCTTATTGCTTCTTTAATGGGAACTAATTATCTTCCTTCATTCAAGGACAAGATCTTGATGGTCGAGGAAATTGGTGAACCGCCTTACCGCGTGGACAGAATGTTCAGCCAGATGAAACTCGCTGGAGTCTTTAAGCAGATCAGCGGAATCATTCTCGGCAGGTTCGTCGACTGTTATGAATCTGATCAGTTCAAAAAAACGCTCACTCTTAATGAAGTTATTGAGGATTACCTGGGCAGCCTTGAAATCCCTGTACTTTATAACTTTAAACACGGACATATAAAAGACAACATAACAATGGCTTTCGGGCTCAATTACAGGATTAATACCTCGAAATGCACCGTTGAGGTAACTGAAAATGCGGTTGAATAGTCACTCTTTTTTTATTCAATGACCGAAAAAAGTATTGGACATAAATAAAACTTCTTTGTACTTTATATCACCTTTAATATCAAAAATAGGAGGTCGGTTTGAAAAAAGTTACTTATATGTTCTTAATTTTAATCCTAGTGTCGGCCGTTTTCAGCCAAATCAATGCCCAGGTATTGTTTGATGAAAACTTTAATTATCCTGTCGGCACTAAATTAGTTGATACCGGATATGTCAACAATACCGGTACCGGTAATTTCCAAACAGTAGCTACTGGTAATCTTACTTATACCGGCTACCCGATGTCAAACATTGGAGGAAAGCTTGTTTTGGCTGGTGGTAGTGGTTCGAGAGAAGATGTTTATCATACTTTTGAAAAGCAGAGCACTGGCGCTGTATATGCATCATTTCTGATAAGTGTTGATACTGCAGTTACAGACGGCGATTATCTCTTACATTTTACCAACAGCAGTGCTCCAACAAATTTCAGAGGTAAATTGTGGGTAAAAGGCGATGCTGCCGGCGGCTTTTATTTTGGGTTATCTAAATCCAGCAGTACAGCGGCTTATACAACTACTAAATATGATTATAAAACCACATATCTTGTTGTTGTTAAATACAAGTATGTTGGTACTACTATTGCTAAAGATGACTCAGTCAGCCTTTTCATTAATCCTGATATTTCAGCAGCTGAACCAACTACACCTGCGATAACCTTGGATGAACTTAACGGTAGTTTCGATTCAGATTTAATGATTAATGCAATCGGCTTGCGCCAGGGTGGGAAAGTATATACAGCTAATTTAGATGGTATCAGAGTTGCTAAAACCTGGGATAACCTCAAAGCTGCCCCGGTGATTCCTGTTACCTTCCAGGCTAACATGAAGGTTATGATTAAAGAAGGTACATTTGATGTCAACACCAATAAGATGCTTCTGCGCGGCAGCTTCCAGAAAGATGCTGGAGACACCGATGACTGGAGCGGAGCAAAATTCGAACTCCAGGATGCTGATAAGGATAGTATATATACCCTTACGGCTGACTTCCCGATTGCAAAGGCTGGCACCGGATATGAGTATAAGTTAGTACTTGCTCCTGATAGCTGGGAAGGATCCCCTAACAGGAGTTTCACTCTCAATGCAACCCCGAATATCATTCTTTATCCAGTTTACTATAACAATGATTCAGTGGTTAACGTATCACAGTATTCTGGTCAGAAATTCAAAATTACGTTTACAGCTGATATAAGCTCAATCTACAATCAGGGTTTCGACCCGAATAAAGATTCACTTCTTGTTCAGGGGCTTGATTGGGATGGTTTAGGCAAAGAGGTGATTGGTTCAAGGAAAATGAAAGAAACCCTTGTAGCCGGTGTATATGAAACGACATTGCAGGTTACTGCCTTAGCCGATTCAGCTTCTTATAAGTTTCGCCTTTTCCCCAACAACTTATTTGGGGATAACGGCTGGGAACAGATAAATGCTCCGAACAGATATATTTACTTTAAGGATTTTGGCGGCAAGGACAGCATGGCTCTTGAAACAATTGCTCCTTCTTTCCTTCTTTTGAGACCGGCTATTACAAAAAATATTGCCGTTTTATTCCAGGTAGATGTAAAGGGTGCAAAGAACGCATACGATGGTTCAGATATCGCTCTTAATGACATCCAGTTTGTTGGCCTTAAAGGCGCCGACTCCGTACTCGGAGCATGGGGTGGAAACTGGGTAGTTGCAGATACTACAGGCAAAAGCATGCTTGCATTAAACGATAAAGGGTTCTTTGGCGACAAGGTTGCAGGAGATAATATCTGGTCGCGCGAAGTAGTTTATAACTCTGGGACTCCAGGCGGCTTTAGGCAGTTCAAATATGGTATTTGGTATACAGGTGCCGACCAGCACGCTAGTGGAAATACCAAGATTCTTGATAATGAAGCCTCAGGTGGAGTTAATCATGTATTTAACCTTACGGACGAAGCAAGCGGGAGAATTGAACTTAAGGCTCTGTTCGGCAACATGACTACAGGCGTAAAGGAACTTAAGGATTCAAAGGTTCCTACTGTTTATTCACTTGCTCAGAACTACCCAAACCCGTTCAACCCTGCTACAACTATCCGTTACGCTGTTCCGCAGGCTGGAATGGTTTCTCTTAAGATCTATAACATGTTAGGTCAGGAAATAGCTACACTTGTTAATAAGATGCAGAACGCCGGAAGCTATGAAGTTTCCTTCGACGCTTCTAGACTTTCAAGCGGTATCTACCTCTACAACCTTACCAGCGGCTCTTTCTCTTCAACAAAGAAAATGATGCTCGTTAAGTAAGATTTCCAGGTTAGTTTCTATAAAGCCCTGTTGAATTTTTCAGCAGGGCTTTTTTGTTTTAGCCCCGGAATACTCCTCAATTTTTTCCCATCAAAAGCTTCAGGGCTCTTTTTCCGCATAACCCCTGTTAATACAAAAACTTACCAAAACTACGCCCTTAACCCCCTCAAAACGGCAATTAATGAAAAAAAAGGAATTTATTTCTCTTTTTTAAGAATAAAATCCGCCAACCTTTCCTTTTTACACCGTATTGCAGAAAATACAGCTGTGGTATGTTAATTGTTATATTATTCATTAATAGTTAAAATTTGAGGTAATTAGTGGAATTTATTAATGAAGCTTATATCTGTTCTTTAATGGGCGACAGCTCCTTGAAGGATGGCTCTTTTCAGCTCGAGGTTATACGGAAGGCAAAAGAGGCTAGAGGGCTTTCTCTTAAGGAAAGCGCCGCATTATTAAATATTACCTCCCGGGATACCCTTGAAGAGCTGTTCGATGCTGCCAGGGAAGTAAAGGAAAAGATCTACGGAAACAGACTCGTACTTTTTGCTCCCCTTTATATCACAAATACCTGCGTCAATAACTGCCTCTACTGCGCTTTCAGACGCGATAATAAGGACCTTCAAAGAAAGAGCCTTTCACTGGAGGAAATTGAAAGGGAAACCGGAATCCTCGTTGAACAGGGGCACAAAAGACTGCTTTTAGTTGCAGGCGAACATCCTAAAAAAGCTGCACTCGACTTTATTGGCCGTGCGGTTGAAAAAATTTATTCTGTAAAAATTAATAACGGCAGCATAAGAAGGGTAAACGTAAATTCCGCCCCAATGTCTGTTGACGATTTTAAGACGCTGAAAGGTTTCGGAATTGGCACTTACCAGTGCTTCCAGGAAACCTATAACTACGATACATATAAAACTATGCACCCCGACGGCCCTAAGAGCGACTACGCCTGGAGGCTTTATGCAATGGACCGGGCACTGCAGGCCGGTATTGAAGACGTCGGCATCGGTTCACTTTTTGGACTTTCAGACTACAGGTTCGAAACTCTGGCGCTCTTAAGCCACGCTTTTAACCTCGACGTAAGATATGGTATCGGCCCTCATACAATTTCTGTCCCAAGGCTTGAACCTGCATTAAACGCTCCTGCTGCCGAAAATCCCCCTCACGCCGTAAGCGACGAAGACTTTAAGAAAATTATTGCAGTTTTGCGCCTTGCTGTGCCTTATACGGGCATTATCCTTTCTACCAGGGAAAAAGCAGAATTCAGGCGTGAACTCCTCTCAGCAGGAGTCTCACAGCTGAGCGCCGGCAGCCGTACTTCACCCGGAGCATACAGCGAGGTCTCAGCTGAAAATGAAACCATGCAGCAGTTCCAACTGGGTGACCACAGAAACCTTGATGACGTGGTAAAAGCCTGCTGCCGACTGGGATACCTTCCCAGCTTCTGCACCGCTTGCTACCGCTCTGAAAGAACCGGCGGCCGCTTTATGGAACTCGCTAAATCAGGAGGCGTTGAAGTGCTCTGTACTCAAAATGCACTTTCTACTTTCAGGGAATACCTGACGGATTTTGCTTCTGAGGAAACCAGGCTCCTGGGTGAAGAATTCCTCAAAACCCGTATCCCTCAGGAAAACGGGACAGCTCAAAATGTTGTAACTTCAATGCTCGAAAGAGTAACTGGTGGCGAAAGGGACGTCTACCTCTAAGGCATGAAATGAAACTCGACCATATTTTAAATAAAAAGGATTTATCAAAAGAGGAGATAATTTACCTCCTGGAGCTTTCTGACTTCAGAAATACGCGCAGGCTTTTCGATAAGGCCGATGAGGTCAGAAAAGCCTACTGCGGCGACGAGGTCCACCTGAGGGGAATTATTGAATTTTCAAACTACTGCGAACAGGACTGCCTGTACTGCGGCCTCAGGAAAAGCAATGATACAATAGAACGCTACAGGATGAATGCCGACGAGATAATCGATACGGCTAAACTCATATCTAACCTCGGCATCCGTACTATCGTTCTGCAGTCAGGCGAGGACCAGGCCTTCGACGTAGATAAAATAGCTTACATAATCTATTTCATAAAACAGAACTGCGACGTCGCTATTACTCTTAGCCTCGGCCAAAGGGACTTCGAGGAATACAAAACCTGGCGCTATGCCGGGGCAGACCGCTATCTCCTTAAGCATGAAACTGCAAACCCCAGGCTTTACTCCGTCTACCACCAGAGGCAGAAAGTTCAGGAACGCCTTGAACAGCTGCAGTTCCTGAAATCTATCGGCTACCAGATCGGAAGCGGCAACATTATTGGGCTTCCCGGTCAGTCGGTTGAAGATATCGCAGAAGACCTCCTGCTCTGCAGGGAACTGGACGTCGATATGGCTTCCTTCAGCCCTTTTATCCCGTCTCCTAACACCCCATACAGGAATAAGGCCGTCGGAAGCGTGGAACTGACGCTTAAGACCATTGCCGTCAGCCGCATACTCATGAAAGACACACACATTCCGGCAACAACGGCTATCGCAACTATCGACTCGCTCGGCAGGGAAAAGGCCTTAAGAGTAGGCGCAAACGTGATTATGCCTAACTTTACGCCAAAACCTTACAGGGATAAATACTGCATTTACCCCAATAAAAAATATATTGTCGACGACCCGCTTAACAGCGCCTCTTCAATTCAGCATATTATCAGCTCCATGGGAAGAAAGGTCTCAACCTCACGCGGCGATTCCATGAAACACGCCGCAAACTTGTCTCAATTCATTTGATTTATTATTATATTAATATCCGGTCTTTTTTACATTTAATCACAACTAATTGGAAAAGAAATGAATCGATACTTCGTGTTGCTATGCTCAGTTTTTATTACAGCTATATTGTTAACCGGATGTTCTAAGAAAAGTGAACAGGAACTATATAACGCCGGACAGAAAGACGTACAGGAAGGGAAGTACACAGAGGCCGTAGATGCCTATGAAACCCTGGTCAAAGACTACCCCCAGAGCCCCAGGGCACCAAAAGTTTTATTCGAAATCGGGAAACTTTATGAGGGTAAAACTGTTAAAAATGTACCGGAGACGGAGTCCCTGAAAAAAGCCGTTGAATACTATAGCAGGATATTCAAAGAATACCCTAAGAGTGCCGAAGCTTCAACCGCCCTTTTTATGGCTGGCTTCATCCAGGCAAATTACCTGAAGGACTTTAACGCTGCAACTGCGTCTTTTAAGCAGTTTTTGTCAAGCTATCCTAACCATGAAATGTCGCCTTCAGCACAGGCGGAGCTGGACAATATGGGGCTTTCTCCCGATGAAATCTTAAAAAAGAAACTTGAGGCAAAAAAATAGTGGCTGAAACTAACCAGGATTATAGAAAATTCCTGAACCCGTCTGTTGTATCCAAGCTGAATTCACTGGAACTTAAGGCCCGGCTTGTTGTTGAGGGCTTTATGGTAGGGCTTCACAGAAGCCCTTACCACGGCTTTAGCGTTGAATTCAGCGAGCACAGGCCTTATATGCAGGGCGACAGCCTGAAGAGCGTCGACTGGAAGGCATACGGCAAAACTGAAAAATACTATATCAAACAGTTTGAAGAGGAAACGAACCTGGTAAGCCACGTCATACTGGACGTCAGCCGCTCAATGGATTTTGCATACGGAAGTAACATAAAGAAACTTGAATACGCTTCCATTCTTGCCGCAAGCCTCATGTACCTAATGACGCACCAGCAGGATGCCGCAGGCCTGGCTCTTTATTCCGATAAGATCGAAACCTTTATGGCCCCTAAATCCAGCAGAATTTACCTCACGGAACTCCTTAAGGCTCTGGCTTCTGCTAAACCCTCCAGCCAGACCAAAACTGCAAACTGCTTAAATTACGTGGCTGAAAAAGTAAAAAGACGGGGACTCGTTATTATTATATCCGACTTTTTTGACGACGTTAATTCCGTCCTTACCGCCTTGAAGCACTTCAGGTACAAGAAAAATGAGGTCGTGGTCTTCCAGGTCCTCGACCCGATGGAAATTAGCTTTGCCTTCGGGCGTGACGCCGTCTTTAAGGATATGGAAACCCGCGAGGAAATGGTAACCCAGCCTTTCCAGATTCAAAAGGCATATCAGAAGGCGATGAGCGAATATATAGAAAGAATTAAGGAAGAATGCCTGAACTCCGGAATCGAGTATAATCTGCTTGATACATCAGTTCCATTCGATAAGGCCCTGTTCAGCTATTTTAAGAAAAGGGCACAGCTTCACTAGCTACTTTGTAAAAAAACATATCAGTCTCCCGTGACAAACGGGTACTCAATTGCCGCATATTTCTGGAACGCATACTTCTGAAGCCTCGGCTCATAAAGCATGCGGCTGTAGAAAAGCACGTGCGCCCCGAAAAGCATCGACCTCGCGTCATAACCTAAAAGCCTCAGATATGCCGCAGCAGAAGCGCTGAACTGACCGTTGTAACAATAAATGCCTATCTTCCTGTCCGTGGGCAGAGTCTGAAGGTAATTGCTGCTTTTAAGCGAGGAATATGGGGCATAGGAAATGGCCCCCTCGGGATGCCCTAAGCCGCTGTAAGGATTTGACTTTCCAACAGCCGCGTAAAGCACTTCAGAGCCGTAACAGATAGTGTAGTAGTCACTTACTTTTTCCTCTGGGAAGAGGTGCCCGGCCGTTATGGCGGGGCCCGAAACTTGAGCGCCCTCAAAGATCAGATCCTCATTAAAACCCTCTAAAAGCATATCAGAGACCCTTTCTTCAACCTTGTCTTTTATGTTCTGAGACTTTGTCCTGAATTCAAGGCGGGGAAGTGCGGTCTTGGGATTCATCCCTGCATCAGCATTTGTATATTTCTGCATGTTGGGAGAGTTTTTTGTATTCGCATTCATGATGGCCGAAAATGCTGTATTCCATGAAGCCATGCCGAAATTAAGAGAATAAACGTTATTATAGCCCAAAAGTCTTAAAAGCGTTGCATAGTATGATGATGCCTGCCCGGCTTTGCTTACAAGCACTGCTTTAACATATTTTCCCGTATTATTCTGCTTAAAATAGCTAAGCAGGTCCTTCGCCAAAACGTTAACGGCTCCTTTTATGTGGCCTGCCCTGAAAAGGTCCTGGCTTCTTGTGTCTATAATGAGGTAACTCTCAGGACTGCTGTTTACTTCACTGGCGCTGACTACAGGAGGCGCATCCAATGAATTTATGAAGTCCCCTTCCGATTCAAAATAAACCAGCATTTCTGCTGCATTATCCATCGAAGTGTGGTTTTCAGGAATAAGATTGTTTTCCATGCACCCTTCAAAAGATAATAAAAGGGGTACGAGATAAAAATATATAAATACCTTATATTTCATTATTTATGCCTGAAATAAATCATTTTGGTTTAACAAGTTCCCCCGAGGCGCTTCCGATAAACATTCCTATAACATCTGTGCCGTAAACATTCCAGATAACCTGGCTTCCTCCCTGCGTAAATGAGTTATGGACCTGCTGGTTGTTACCCCTGGTTCTGAAGTAATCGTAAAACCCATTGTCAAAGGAAATTACCTTTAAGTATGTTTTGCCGGCCAGATTATCTGTCCTGTAATCCTCTGGAATGTCCATCGTTCTTATTGATACACTTGCCGGCGGATTTTCAGGAGTCTTATATACCTCGAAAAAGTCTGTCGCCAGGCCTGAATAGGAATACTGATTTGCGCCTGTTATGAACCAGGCTGCGGCATAAGCCTCATTTTCCCTGGGGGCAATCCTGGCCTCAATATACTTGCTGTTGACAAGTGTGGCACTGAAAACTGAAGGTTTTACAGGGATCCTGGTGCGTGCATAAATGCTTTTCTCGCCGTATTTTGCAAATAGTTCGTACACATCTCCCGAATGGATCATCATCAGATCCCTGGGCTTATAAATGCCGTCTGCAGTATAAATAATCGGAATGATACTAACCCCGTTAATTTTCAGGTATGCCGTAACATCCTTAAGCTCAGCTTTTTTAATATCAAATTCAGTATTAAGTGGAAGCGTCCGTGTAAATGTCACCCCCTGGAAGAGGGAATCGCTCTTAAGTGATGAAAATACAACCGTCTTTTCCTTATAAATACTGTCCGGCTCCAGTGTCTCTGTCTTCTCGCAGCCCGCAAAAGAAAGAAGAGCAATTGCTAAAAATGATATTATCCCAGTTGTTTTCATGTTAATTTTCACGACCTCAAAATTTTAATGTTACGCCCACAGTAGGCAGAAAAGGGAACAGCGTAATGGAATGGAATTTTGGAAGCGATACTGTTCCTTCCGGGGTCGGCTTTTCAACGTCCGAGGCGTAATAGGCAAATGGATTTTTCCTGTCATATACATTATAAATATTCAGGTACGTCTCTAACTGCAGCTCACTCAAATAAAACCTGTACGTTACATTCAGGTCCAGCTTGTGGTAGTCCGGCAGCTTATAGGCGTTCCTGGCAGTATAATCAAACTGCACTCTTTTGTTCGGGTCCAGGTCAATCGACCCGATCTGGTACTGACTTACCGGAAGCGTGTAGCCCTGCCCGGTTGCAAAGGTCCATGTCAGGCTGAATGTCAGGCTTTCGGAAATCTTATAGGCTGCAAGGACAGATATGTCGTGCCTTCTGTCGTACCTCGGATAAAATATCTGTCCTGCATTAAGCTCGTCAAACTTTCTTCTCGTCCATGAAAGAGTGTATCCGATCCATCCCGAGAGATCTCCCGAGATCTTGTTTAAGAAAAACTCCACCCCGTAGGCCTCACCGTTTCCTTTTGTAAACAGGTCCACAACCGTGCTCTGCGGGTTATAACGCGCGTTGTCCTTAAATTCATACAGGTTTTTCATATCCTTATAGTATCCTTCAACCGAGAAGAAATACTCTTTCTGCCAGAAATATGAATCCACCCCCAGTACATACTGCCTTGAGCTTGATGGCTCAACCCTGTTGGTCGATGGATACCAGAGATCCGTCGGAAGCGATATGTCGTTTCTTACTATCATATGCAGGAACTGGTTCGTAACGGAAAATGCCCCTTTTATTGTGGCCTCATCCGTAAGGCTGTAGGCCATGGAAAGCCTGGGCTCATACTTAAGCTTCTTCTGGTCGTTAAAATAGTATAACCTTAAGCCCGGACTAAGCTTAAAGCGGGAGCTGACCTGCCACTCGCTCTGAAGGTAAACCGCAGCCTCAAAGTTCATAATTTCCTTTTCATTTCCCAGGCTCCTTTCAATAAGCTCGCTGTAGACGTCGCTGTAAATCAGCTTATAATCGTGCAGCGATAAATCCAGCCCCAGCTTCCCCAGGTTGTTTTCAGAAAGATAAAATTCCACATCCTTCTTAAATACCAGGTCCTGTAGTTCAGACGACGAATAATAGTCAGACGTAGTTACCCTGCTCGTAGTGTCGTCCAGAATAGATTTGAAATTGTAGCTGACGTAGCTAAAAGAGGTATTTGAAAACCTGGAATTTGAAAGCACCTGCGACCAGTTCAGACTCACAATTGCATTCTGCCACTGTATATCATAGTTCACCTGGTTGGAAGGGGAGCTGTAAATCTGGTCACGGCTTAAAAGTGCGCTCAAAGAAACAATGTCGTTTCCCGAGGCATTGAATGAAAACTTTGAATTAATGTCGTAGAAATTGTATCTAGGCGCCATGCCGTTTTTATCTGTCATCTTCTGAAAAGCATCATAATACATTTTCCTGCCTGATAAAATGTACGTGGAATTATCATCCATCGGTCCTTCAAGCGTCAGATGCGAATTTATAATGCCAAGGCCAAGTATGCCTTTATGCTTATCCCTGGAGCCGCTTCTGAGCTTAATGTCCAGAACGCTCGAAAGCCTTCCCCCGTATTCAGCCGGGTAGGCCCCTTTTATAAGCCTTACGTTCTGCAGGGCATCAGAATTAAAGGTGCTTGCAAAATTCCCAAGATGCGAGGGGTTGTAAACAACTACTCCGTCAAGAAGTGTCAGGGTCTCATCCGGGCTGCCGCCCCTTACGTAAAGCCCTGAAGAAAGCTCATTGTTCTGCGTCAGGCCCGGCAGCATCTGCAGGCTCCTGAACAGGTCAATTTCACCGCTCAAAGAGGGAAGCTGGCTTAAAAGCCCGGGAGAGACGTCTACGGAGCTGACTTCACCCGATTCGCTTTTTTTCCCTTTTACCACTACCTCCTGAAGCCTTATATCCTGCGGCTCCAGCTCAAGATCGATCCTGATTACGGGCTCTTTGCCACCTGCCGGTAACTCTTTTATCAAAGGCCTGTATCCGAGGCGCCGGGCAACTAAAAGAAATTTTCCGGACTGGACATTTGGAATGGCAAAGTAACCGTACTGGTTTGAAGTGGAGCCTCTTAAAGGGGGATTGGAAAAACTCAGGCTGTCACGGTAGATAAGTACGCTTGAACCTGAAAGAAATTCACCCGTGGTCCTGTCTTTTATAAAACCTGAAACTGTATGGTTAATTCCCTGTGCCTGCAGTTCCCCTGTAAAGCAGAAAGCTATTGAGAAGAGAAATATTACTATTGTGGATCTGAAAACCTTTGGCCTCATCTTTCCGGAAATTCCTCTTGTGAAATATTACTGTTATGGTCAAAAGAACATAAAAAGCCAATTTCAGCGCCGGTCCCGGCGGCTTAAATCCGATCTGAATCCGTTTAGAAATTAGTAAAAACTTATGAAAATGCAAATGGATTATTAAATAATAACCCGAATAACAGGAACTTTTTAGGAGAGAGAAAAATGGAACGGCAGGCTTTCTGCCGTTCCTGGAGTAAGACCATTTTTCTTTAGAAAAAGCTCTTTATTTCGCCAAAGTATTTATCTATATACTTCTCAGCCTCTTCCTGGCTTCTGGCCTCTGTAACACACCTGATGATAGGTTCAGTATTCGACTTCCTGAAATGCACCCAGTGATCCTCAAAATCTATCCTGAGGCCGTCTTCGGTATTGATTTTTTCTTTCGAGTACTTCTCAGTTAGTATTTTTACTATCTCGTCGGGGTCCTTGCCTCCCAGAACAATTTTCCTTTTTGCTATATAGTATTGGGGCAAAGCCTTTTTAAGCTCACTGATGCTTTTCCCGAATTCCAGCAGGTGCTGAAGCGTAATTGCAACGCCCACCAGCGCGTCACGCCCGAAGTGAAGTGCAGGATAAATTACGCCTCCGCTTCCTTCGCCTCCTATAACAGCATCAACTTCTTTCATCTTCTTTACCACGTTTGCCTCTCCGACAGGGGAGCGGAAGACCTGGCAGCCGGCCTCACGCGCAACGTCGTCAACTGCTCTTGTGGTGGAAAGGTTAATTGCAACGTTCCCTTTTTCTTTTGAAAGGACAAACCTTACGGCCTGCGTAATTGTGTTTTCTTCTCCAAAGGGTTCCCCTTTGTCTGTTATTAGAACCAGGCGGTCTACATCGGGATCCACCACAACACCAAGCTCTGCCCCTGAGGCCTTGACGGCTTTCATCGTCTCGGTCAGGTTTTCAGGCAGGGGCTCCGGAAGCCGCGGGAAAATGCCGGTCTTTTCACAGTTCATTTCAATTACTTCACACCCTAAGTCCCTTAAAAGTTCGGGTATTACATACACTCCGGCGCCGTTGACACAGTCGCAGAGCACCTTGAATTTTCTTTTTCTTATTGCTTCAACGTCTATGTGCCTGAGGTTCAGAACGTCATGAACATGCCTTTTCAGCCCCTCTTCATAGTACGTAATTTTACCAATCTTATCCCACGCGGGATAATCGTTTTTTCCGCTTAGGAGGATTTTCTGAAGCTCAAGGTTTTCTTCCGGCGTCATGAACTGCCCCGTGGAGTTCAGGAGCTTTAAGGCATTCCACTCATTCGGATTGTGGCTTGCCGAAATTGCTATTCCTCCTGCGGCCTTAAGTGTCTTAACTGTATATTGAACGGTTGGAGTAGGAACTATTCCTATATCAATTACATCGTTGCCTTTGGCGGCAAGTGTGCCGCTGACTATGCTTCTGACCATCTCGCCTGAAACCCTTGCATCACGGCCGACAACAATTTTTCCTCCTCCGCAAAAGTCTGCATATGCGGAAGTATATTTCACCAGGACTTCTGGCTCAAGTCCATCTCCAATTATACCTCTGATTCCTGAAATACTTACCATCAGGGTAGGCATTGTTCCTCCTTTATTCGAATAAAATAATTTCTAAAAAATGAGTATAAGGATATCTTACAAAGTAAGTAAATAATAATGCAAAATTAAAGATTTTTATCTAAATACAAATTATTTTTATCTTTGTTTATGCACGAATAACTAATTTTTTCCATTTTTCACTTCTGAAACATGTGGATATTTCTTATCACCATTATACCTTTTATTGACGCCTTCGGCAACCTGTTCAATAAAAAGTCTTCCCTCATGGGTGTCCGTCCCATACTGATCTCCTGGAGCAACAATGTTGTTGTCGTCTTACTCGTCCTTTTATTGTCTTATTTCGTGGATTTCAAACTTACAGCTGGCTACTTTATAGCCCTCAGCGTAACCGGTACAATAAATATTTTTGCCACGATCCTCTATATGCACGCCGTTTCAAAAGGGGACATATCGGAAATTATCCCGATGCTCAGCTTTACCCCCCTTTTTATGCTCATTACTTCCCCCATAATTGTAGGGGAGTTCCCAAGGCCTGGCGGAATAGCAGGGATTATACTGGTCGTTACCGGCTCATACCTCCTTAATGTCAATCTCAGGAAAAGGAACTTCATTGACCCGGTAAAGGCGCTTTTCCGAAATACAGGAACCAGGATCATGCTTTTTGTATCTTTCCTCTACAGCATAACTTCAAATTTCGATAAGGTTGCCGTTAATTGCTCCTCGCCTTTGCAGCACCTCTTGTTCCTTAACCTCTACGTTTTCTTAGGCGTAACGGCTATTGTCCTTCTTACAAAAAGCTTTAAGACGGATGAACTCCTCCGCGGGCGGAAAAACCTCCTTATGCTCAGTATACTTAATTTATTGGGAAGCCTCCTTTTCCTCCTTGCAATTACTCAAACCTACGTGGCTTACGTTATTGCCTTAAAAAGAACCTCCGGCATGCTGAGCGTCCTTATCGGCCACTTTATCCTGGGTGAGGCTAACCTGAGAGAAAGGATCCTTGGATCATTTATCATGTTTATCGGCGTCATTCTGATACTTTTTACCTGAATTTTACACTTTTTGGATAAAAAGCACTCCCCGTATTTAATTGCTCTTGTCTGATTCTTCCTCTTTTTAAGTTAGCATGTTTTATTTATATTAAGTAAATAACTAGGACAGAAGGCTATATGGCAAAAAAGTACGACGTTGCCGTTTTAGGAGGGGGCCCGGGCGGCTACGTGGCGGCAATCAGAGCCTCTCAGCTTGGGCTGAAAACGGCAGTTATTGACAAGGATAATCTTGGGGGTATATGCCTCAACTGGGGATGTATTCCAACCAAAGCTCTTTTGAAAAATGTGGAAGTGCTAGATAAGGTTAAACACGCAGCCGATTACGGCATTAAAATCGACAGTTACTCCTTCGACTTCTCAAAAGTCATAAAAAGAAGCCGCGACATCGCAGACCGCATCTCCAAGAATGTGGAATACCTGATGAAGAAAAACAAGATAGACCGCCTGCGGGGATTCGGTCGCCTTACCTCTAAAAACTCCCTCGAGGTCTCGCTTGAAGGAGGCAAAACTGAACAGGTGGATGCAGACAGGATCATTATTGCAACAGGTGCAAGGCCCAGAAGCCTGCCGATGATTCCTGTGGATAAAAAGTTTATTATTACATCAACCGAGGCCATGTCGCTTAAGAGCCAGCCTAAGGAGATGATAATTATCGGCGCCGGCGCAATAGGAATTGAATTCGCCTATTTTTACAACGTCCTCGGCACCAAAGTTACGGTTGTGGAAGTTATGGATAATATTCTTCCCATTGAAGATACGGAAGTAAGCCAGGCGCTCTTAAAAGAGCTTAAAAAACAGGGGATTACTTTCTATACAAGCACAATGGTTGAAAGGGCGGAAGTCAAGGATAACAGGGTGGAAGTTCAGATAAAATCCAAATCAGATGAAATTAAGGTCCTTACGGCTGACGTTGCCCTAAGCGCCGTAGGCGTTACGGGCAACGTTGAAGGCTTCGGTCTTGAGGAACTTGGTGTCGAGCTTTATGCCCGGCATATAAAAGTCGATAAATCCACCTATGAGACTAACGTTAAAGGCGTCTATGCCATTGGAGACGTTATCGGGCCCCCGTGGCTTGCACACGTGGCCTCGGCCGAAGGGATCTGCTGCGTCGAGAAGATTAAGGGCCTTAATCCGCCCCTGGTCGACTACGACTCAATTCCCGGATGCACTTACTGCAGCCCCCAGGTGGCAAGCGTGGGGCTGACGGAAAGGAAGGCCAAAGAAATGGGCTATGAGCTAAAAATCGGGAAATTCCCCTTTATGGCCTCAGGCAAGGCCTTTGCAATTGGGGAACGCGAGGGGTTTGTTAAGGTTATTTTCGACGCTAAATACGGCGAACTTTTAGGAGCTCACATAATAGGCCCCGAGGCAACCGAGCTTATTGCCGAGTTTACGCTGGCAAAAACCATGGAAGCCACTTACGAATCAATTATTAAAACTGTTCATGCACATCCAACACTCGCAGAAACCGTTGCCGAGGCTTCTGCAGCAGCTTATGAAGGAGCTATTCATATATGAGAGAACTTGTCTATTACGACCTGGGGCTTATCGATTACGAAAAGGCGTGGGATCTCCAGAGAAAAACTTTCGATTCAAGAAGAAATAAGGACGTTCCCGATACCCTCTACCTCCTGGAACATCCTCATACGTACACTTTGGGAAAGGTTGCCGACAGGAAAAACCTCATCAGTTCGGAAAACTTCCTGAAGGAAAAGGGAATATCTGTCTACGACATCGATAGAGGAGGCGATATCACTTATCACGGACCGGGACAGATCGTGGGCTACCCGATCCTGGACCTCACGGAGTGGAAACAGGATACCCACCTCTACCTCCGCAGCATAGAGGAGGTTATTATACTTACTTGCCGGGATTACGGTCTTCATGCCGGAAGAATTGAGAAACTTACAGGCGTGTGGATTGAAGACAGGAAAATTGCCGCAATAGGCATTAAGGTCAGCCGCTGGATTACCATGCACGGCTTCGCCTTTAATGTCACAACCGACCTTTCCTTGTTCCAGGGCATCATTCCATGCGGCATTACGGATAAAAGCGTTACTTCACTTTCAAAAGAGCTGGGTTATGATCCTGATATGAACGAGGTGAAGGAAAAGCTTGTAAATAACTTTAAGCGCATTTTTAATTATGACTCAGTACTTTCAAACCAGGAAAATCAGCTTCTTCTTCGTAGTACCGGTTTGTCATAAGCCTTATGTTTTGTATATTACTTCACAACAGGCGGTTATGGACTTTCTGCTTGTATTGTGAATAAATAGTTTGTCTAAAAAATATTTAATTATGCATAAATGCAATGAAAAGAGGGTGCAATGACTAAAAAAGATGTCATAGTTGCTGATAATATAGTTGATGCCGAGATTAAACCGGAAGGCCCGACCGGTAAGAGCGATACCTTTGGAGGGCTTACAAAGGACGAGCTTATGAACGCCCTCAGGCTGATGTATACCTCCAGGCAGATCGACATGAAATCAATGACCCTGCTTAAACAGGGGAAGTCTTTTTTCCATATCGCCGGAGCAGGCCATGAGGCAGTTCAGGTGGCCTGCGGCCTAGCTATGAGAAAAGGACTCGACTGGGCTTATCCCTACTACCGCGACCTGGCGTTCTCACTGGCCGTGGGAATTAAACCAGAAGAGGTCTTCCTGGCTATGCTGGCTAAGGCTGATGACCCTATGACCGGAGGGCGCCAGATGCCCTGCCACTGGGGCCATAAGGAGTTCAATATCCCCACACAGTCAAGCCCAACAGGAACACAGTTCCTTCAGGCCGTTGGAACAGCCCTTGCCAGTGTCCGCACAAACTCAGGCGCCGTGGTCTACGTCTCAAGCGGCGAAGGTACAACAAGCCAGGGTGAATTCCACGAGGCCGTCAACTGGGCAAGCCGAGAAAAGCTCCCGGTAGTATTTGTAATTGAAAATAACAAATACGCCATTTCTGTACCCGTAAGCCAGCAGTCGGGAGGAAAGGATAACTCAATTTCCGAGATGATGAAAGGCTATGAAAACCTGCTCAGGCTAAGAGTGGAAGGAACCGACTTCCTTGCCATGCATGCCGCGGCTCAGACGGCTTTTAAGTACGCAAGACAGGGCAAAGGCCCCGCTTTAATTGAAGCCGAATGCATCAGGCTCCTTTCCCATTCATCTTCTGACGACCAGAAAAAATACCGCGACCTCCTGGAAATAGAAACGGACTCAAAACGTGACCCTATTGAAAAGTTCTCACAGTTTTTAATAAAAAGAGGCGTCCTTACGGAACTTGCCTTTAACGAGCTGAAAAAAGAGGTCAATAACCATATCGAGGAGGCCTCGGTCTGGGCTATGAGCCGCCCCGACCCGAAAGCTGAAACCGCGGCCCATTACGTTTACGACGAAAGCGGCAAAAAAGACCGCCTGGACTACGAGAAAACCAAGCCCTCCGGAAAGCCCGTCGTGATGGTTGACGCAATTAACCACGCTCTGCGAGAGGAAATGGAAAGAAACGATAAGATCTACCTTTTCGGCGAAGACGTGGCAGACCTCAAAGGAGGCGTCTTTTCTGCAACAAAAGGCCTTTCCACGCAGTTCGGAACTGACAGGGTCTTTAACTCGCCTCTTGCCGAGGCAAGCATTGTGGGTGTTGCTATAGGTATGGCACTCTCGGGACTTAAGCCCGTAGTGGAAATCCAGTTCGGGGACTATATATGGCCCGCATTCATGCAGTTCCGCGATGAAATGGTTACATACCGCTACCGCTCAAATAACTTCTGGGAGGCTCCCGTCGTAACGCGCGTGGCAGTAGGGGGCTTTATTCATGGCGGTCTTTACCATAGCCAGAATATTGAAGGCTTCTTTGCCCATATGCCGGGGCTATACATAGCTTACCCTTCAAATGCCGCCGATGCAAAAGGGCTTCTTAAGACTGCCTTAAGGCTGAATGACCCCGTCCTTTTCCTGGAGCATAAGGGGCTCTACCGCCAGAGCTATTCAACCGTGCCTGAACCCGATGCAAACTACCTTCTTCCTTTCGGCAAGGCCAGGACTGTAAGGGAAGGAACAGACGTAAGCGTTATTACATACGGCGCAATGGTGCACGAATCGAATTTTGCGGCTTCCAAACTGGAAGAAGAGGGCTACTCGGTTGAGTTAATTGACATCCGTACAATTAACCCGCTGGATGAAAATGCGATTTTTGAATCCGTTAAAAAGACCAGTAAAGCCGTTATTGTGCATGAGGATATGCTGACCGGGGGCTTCGGTGCCGAAATTGCGGCCCGCATTGCCGACAGATGCTTCCAGTACCTGGACGGGCCTGTAAAAAGAATTGCAGCCATGGATACACACGTACCGTATCACCCGAACCTCGAGAATACGGTCCTCCCGACCAGGCAGAGGATCTATAAATCATTAAAGGAAATTCTGGCTTATTAAATCAGATGAGGAGGATCTAAGCTAAAGAATCCCGGAGGGATGACTTGTCAGTAGAAAAGAACATGTCTCCCACAATTTTTTGAGCCCTGGAAGGGCGGCTTGCACTTTTATTGAATAAATATTTATAAGAGGGATGAAATGAAAATTGATGTTGTTATGCCTAAAATGGGGGAGAGTGTCAACGAAGGCACAATTATAAAATGGCATAAAAAGCAGGGGGATACCGTTAAAAAAGACGAGATCATTTTCGAGATTTCTACAGATAAGGTCGATACCGAAATACCTTCCCCGGCAGACGGAATCCTTTCCGAAATCAGGGTCTTTGAACAGGAAACTGTCCAGACGGATACCGTGGTGGCTGTAATTGAAACCGAGGCCTCCAAAGCCGTGCCTGCCCCGGCGCAGCCGCAGCCCCCGGCAGAACCCCCTCAGCCTGTGTCCAGGCCTCAGCAGAAGGAAACTCCTTCCACCAAACAGGCAGGAGGAAGCCTCGTTGATATACCAATGCCCAAGATGGGCGAATCCGTCATGGAAGGCACAATAATCAAATGGCATAAAAAGCCGGGCGATACGGTTAAAAAAGATGAGACCCTTTTTGAGATCAGTACAGATAAAGTAGATACTGAAATCCCGTCTCCCGAAAACGGCGTCCTTGCCGAGATCCTGGTTCAGGAACAGGAGACCGTCTCAGTGGGCACAATTGTAGCCAGAATTTCAACTACAGGAGGAGTTGTTCAACAGTCAGCACGGGAAAGAGTTGAAGAGCCTGTTGTAGCGCCAGTAAAAGATGAGGTCCAGACTCCGGCCCCCCTGATCGAAGAATCTGTAAAGGAGGCAGGAACCGTCGTTGAGTACTATAAGGAACCCCCAACGGAAAGAGCACCCGAAGGAATGGGTACATCAGGAGGTAGGTTTTATTCTCCTTTGGTCCTCAATATCGCACAGAAAGAAAACGTCGGCTTTGATGAATTAAACAGACTTAAAGGCTCAGGCATCGAAGGACGTGTTACAAAAAAGGATATCCTCGACTATATTTCTAAAAGGGGAAAGACTGAAGCCCCAAGGCCTCGCGCCTTAACGGCTGAAGAGATTAGGCAGGAGCCCCATGCTGCCTACTACTCAAAAGCCCCGGAGGAACGGGAAAGGCCAAAGCCCTCTGCTCCATTGCCTCAGCCTGCACCAGTAGGCGGAAACACAGAAATGATTCCAATGGATAACATACGGCAGAAAATCATGTACCACATGGTTAAAAGCCGCGATACGTCTGTCCATGTAACTGCCGTTGTGGAGGCAGATGTGACAAAAATTCACAATTTTATCAAAAACAATAAAGATAATTTCCTAAAAAGAGAAAATATCAAGCTTACGTATATGTCATTTATTGCTTATGCCTGCATTAAAGCATTAAAAGAGTATCCGTACCTGAATTCCACAATTGATGGCACTAATATTGTACTAAAAAGGTTCATTAACCTCGGTTTTGCCGTCGCGGTGGAGCCTAACGGGTTAATTGTTCCGAATATTAAAAATGCTGACGAAAAGAACATTGTTGGACTGGCAAGGGCAATTGCTGACTTAAGTAATAAAGCCAGAACTAAAAAACTGACTCCTGATGATATTTCCTCGGGCACTTTCAGCATTACCAACTATGGCGTTTTTGGAACACTCTTCGGTACGCCTATTATCAATCAGCCGGAAGTCGCAATCCTGGGAGTCGGTACTGTTACCAAAAAGCCGGTCGTTCTAGAAGTCGACGGTACTGATACTATTGCAGTAAGACACATGCTCTATTTATCCCTCAGCCACGACCACCGTCTTGTAGACGGTATGCTGGGCGGAAAATTCCTTAAATTCATAAAGGATACTTTGGAAAACTTCGATTCTTTTGAAATTTAATTAAACAAACGGGAATTTTCTCCGAATTAAATTTTACGGAATTCGTTTTTTAGTTTAAATAATTTGCTTAAATTTATTACCGTAATTCTTCTTTTGTAGGGTAATTGTGCTCTGCAACTGTTTTATAGAAAGGTTGAGCGCTTTGACAAATCAGAATCAGAAAATAAATCAGTACCAAAAAAATTATAAAGAGTCGGTAGAAAAAGATAAAGACGAGCTGGGTAAGAAACCTGAATGGCTGAAGGTCAGGCTCCCTATAGGGGAGAATTTTTCGGACGTTCATCATTTAATGAGATCTTCAAAGCTCCATACAGTCTGCGAAGAAGCTAGATGCCCTAACATGGGCGAGTGCTGGAATGCCCGTACGGCCACGTTTATGATACTGGGCGACACGTGCACACGCAGCTGCGGATTCTGTAACGTGAAACTCGGGCTCCCAAACCAGGTCGACCTGGATGAACCAAGACGCGTCGCCGAGGCTGTTGAAACACTTCAGCTCAGGCATGCCGTTATTACGTCGGTTAACCGTGACGAACTTAAAGACGGCGGCTCAACTATTTTCTCTGAAACCGTACGCCTAATACGCCAAAAAGTGCCCGGCTGTACGGTCGAAATCCTTATACCCGACTTTAAGGGTTCAGAAGAAGCTTTTGAAATTATTATGAAAAATCCGCCCGATATACTGAACCATAACCTTGAGACCGTAAAACGCCTCTATCACGTCGTCAGGCCCCAGGCGAAATACGAAAGAAGCCTTGAACTTATTAAATGGTTTAAGGCCCGCGGCCTGAGAACTAAAAGCGGTATTATGGTCGGTATCGGCGAACGCACCGAAGAGGTCTTAAGCCTAATGCACGACTTGAGAGAACACGAGTGCGATATTTTAACAATCGGACAGTACCTGCAGCCTACAAAGATGCACCTGCCGATTGACAGATACGTGACTCCTGAAGAATTTAAAATGTACAAAGACGAGGGGCTTAAAATGGGCTTCAGAGCCGTCGAAAGCGCTCCTTTGGTCAGGAGTTCTTATCACGCAGATAAACATGCAAGAGAATAAAAATGAATCTTTATTATCTAAACTCATCCATGATTATTCTTTCTGATATATAATTGGAATGAAAGGTTACTGATTTCCCGGTAACCTTTTTTGTTTTTAAATAAAATACGGGGTACCATAATGGCTAAGGTAAAAGGAGATATCATCGTTGATATCGAAAAATGCAAAGGATGCGAACTTTGCAAAGTAGCTTGTCCTCAGAACTCCCTGGAACTTTCACGAAAAATTAATACTAAAGGGTATCACTACATCGTGAGGGTGGAGGATAACTGTACAGGATGCACTAATTGTGCTCTTGTATGCCCGGAAGGCATAATTAAAGTCTACAGAAAAACCTTGAACAAAAAGGAACCGGTAGCAATAATAACTAATGTAACTAACGATATAACAGTGACGGTGCAGCAATGAAAGAATTAAAACTTATGAAAGGAAATGAGGCACTGGCTGAGGCTGTAATACGCAGCGGATGCGATGCTTACTTCGGATATCCTATTACACCACAATCAGAAGTACTGGAATATCTTAGCGCCGAAGCTAATAAAAGAACCGGTATGATTGTGCTTCAGGCAGAAAGTGAAGTGGCTTCTATTAATATGGTCTATGGAGCCGCTGGCACTGGTAAACTTGCTATGACCTCATCCTCCAGCCCTGGCATTAGCCTTATGCAGGAAGGTATCTCCTATATCGCATGCGCTGAACTGCCATGCCTTATCGTTAACGTCATGAGGGGTGGACCTGGTCTCGGAACTATACAGCCTTCTCAGGGCGACTACTTCCAGGCCGTCAAGGGCGGCGGACACGGCGACTATAAGATGATCGTTCTGGCACCTTCAACCGTGCAGGAAATGGTGGACTATGTACGCCTGAGCTTCGAGCTGGCTTTCAAATGGAAAAACCCTGTTATGCTCCTGGCCGACGGCGCACTGGGACAGATGATGGAAAAAGTCGAGTTCTTCGAACAGCAGCCTAGAAAAACTAAGGTTGAACCCTGGGCTACTGTCGGAAAACCTAAGGACAGGGAAAGAAATATCATTACTTCTCTTCATATACAGCCCGATAAGATGGAAGAAATTAACCTCCACCTCCAGAAGAAATATAAGGCAATTGAAGAAGAGGAAATAAGATTTGAAGCAATTAACTGCGAGGATGCCGACATTATTCTTACTGCTTTCGGCCTTGTGGCCAGAATATGCCAGAAGGCAGCCCAGCTCGCAAAGGAAAAGGGAATTAAAGTTGGCGTCTTCAGACCCCAGACTCTCTTCCCGTTCCCTTATGAGGCACTTTCAAAACTCTCTTCCAGCCCGAAATTAAAGGGTATACTGGACGTTGAAATGAATGCCGGTCAGATGGTCGAAGACGTGCGCCTCGCCGTCAACGGCAAAACAAGAGTAGAATTTCACGGCAGAATGGGCGGCGTCGTCCCTAGTCCTGAAGAAGTTCTCGCTAAAATTGAAGAAAAATTTGTGGGAGAATTGGTATGAACGAGAAAACAATGTTAGAAGAATCCACTCTGGATGCCGCAGCTAACGAAGAAGTGATCTGCTGCCCGGAAAACGTGGTCTATGAAAAACCGGACACACTCACCGATACCCCGATGCACTACTGCCCGGGCTGCGGACACGGTGTTGCTCATAAACTTATTGCTGAGGTTATCGATGAACTCGGCATTCAAAGCCAGACCGTCGGCGTCGCCCCGGTCGGATGCGCCGTGTTTGCTTATAACTACCTCAATATCGATATGCAGGAAGCAGCCCACGGACGCGCCAGCGCTGTGGCTACAGGTATTAAAAGAGTTCTGCCCGAAAAATTCGTCTTCTCATACCAGGGCGACGGCGACCTTGCGGCTATCGGCACCGCCGAGACTATACATACCTGCAACCGCGGTGAAAATATACTAATCGTTTTCATAAATAACGGCATCTACGGCATGACAGGAGGTCAGATGGCCCCGACTACACTGCCCGGAATGAAATCCACTACTTCTCCTTATGGCCGCGACGTCGAAACAATGGGTAACCCCTTGAAAATTACAGATATCGTTGCTACACTGCCAGGCGTTTACTATGCAACCCGCTGCGCCGTTAATACTCCAAATAACGTCAGGAAGGCTAAGAAGGCTATTACTAAAAGCTTTGAATACCAGAAGCTTAATAAGGGACTCTGCTTTGTTGAGATAGTCTCTAATTGCCCTTCAAACTGGAAGATGACACCATCTCAGGCTAACAAGTGGCTGGAAGAAAATATGCTTCCTTACTACCCGCTTGGCGAATTAAAAGTACCTAACGATAAGGAGAAATAAAATGACTGAAGAAATCATTATTGCAGGCTTCGGCGGTCAGGGTGTGCTCTCAATGGGACAGATCCTTTGCTATTCAGGCGTAATGGAGGATAAGGAAGTAAGCTGGATGCCTTCCTACGGACCTGAAATGCGCGGCGGTACAGCTAACTGTATCACTATTATCAGCGATACACCTATTAGCTCGCCCATCCTTACAAAGTTCGATACTGTTATTGCGCTTAATCAGCCTTCTTTGGACAAATTCGAGTCGGCGGTTAAGCCCGGCGGACTTCTTATTTATGAGGCCTCCACCATCCTTAATCCGCCCACCAGGAAAGACATTGACGTGCTCCCGATTGAAGCCGCCAATGAGGCAACAAAGATGAATAATTCAAAGATCATGAACATGATCGTCCTTGGTGCCTTCCTGAAGAAAAAACCCATAATTGCAATGGATAATATCCTTAAAGGGCTTAAGAAAGTGCTCCCAGAAAGATATCATCACCTCATTCCTCTTAATGAGCAGGCCTTAAGAAGAGGAATGGAATTAGCCGAAAGCGTAAGCGCTGCCGTCTAAATACATCACTTTTATCCGGGAGGTCCCTGTGGGGTGCCTCCCGGAAACTTTTACCGCTCAAACAGCCATTTTTCCGCTCATAAAAATTATCCTGTTTTCCCTTTATTTTTTGTCCTGCCTGCCTTAAGTTTTCATACAACAGTCAGGGGAATTAATGAAAATTGCATTTTTTACTCTTTGCTTGCTCTCTTCATGCATTATGGCTCAAACAGGCTACACTTTGAGCGGCCGCGTTTTTGACGATGCATCAGGCAGGCCTCTTGCAAATGTTAACGTATACCTGTCAAACTCACTCCTCGGGGCAATGTCAAACGACAGCGGATACTATAAGATTTCCGGCATACACGAAGGGCAGTACGAAGTCGTTGCCTCGCTAATAGGCTATAATACAAAAAGCCAGGTCATGTATTTCGATAATGCACGCCAGCAAAAGAAGGATTTCAAAATGAGTCCCGCGACTTATGTCCTTGAGGGCATCAGTGTTACGGCTGAAGACCCGAAGGAATGGCGGAACAACTACAACCTTTTCCGCGGACTCTTCCTTGGGAAATCCTCCTTTGCAGAGGAATGTGAAATTGAAAACAAAGAGCTGATAGATCTGAAGTGGGAAAGCTTCGACATACTGAAGGCCAAAGCAAAAGTGCCCGTTACAATTATAAATAATGCCCTGGGCTACCGCCTGAACTGCATACTGGAAGACTTTACGTGGGACAGGGCAAACCAGATGGTAAACTACATTGTAAAACCCGGATTTTCACTCCTTGCACCAAAGAGTCCTCAGGACACTCTTAAATGGAAGCAGAACAGAATGAAAGCCTACGAACTTTCCACCGAGCGCTTTCTTCAAAGCCTCATTGAAAACGACTATTTTGAAAAAGGCTACAGGATTTATCTCGACCAGTATCCCAAAGCACAGAACTACGCCGGCATGAGCTCGGAAAGAATAAATGCCGATGACCTGATCTACAAAAGCAGCAGATCAAAAGGGGATGAATACACGCTTAAATTTAAGGGCTTTCTGAGAATTGAATACAACCACGAAACCACCTGGCTCAGGATGTTATATCCCGAAATCACTATGGATAGCAAAGGCAACGTAAAAGAGCTGATCCCGTTCCAGGTCTTCGGCGCCTGGTCGCATACAGGTATAGCCAACATGCTCCCACAATACTTCATCGCCGAATAATAGAATAGCATTACGAAACATTTATTGCTGTATGGCGAGCGGCGGCTCGCCCGGATTTGATTAAATTTCGCCCGCATCCTTTGCTCTTCCTAAGAGTACCGGAGGTACGACTTGTCTGTAGACAATGGCAGCCTCACCCCCACCCATAGAGCTCCGGAGGAGCGGCTTGTAGGGATTTTGTGCCATAATTCACTCCATAACGAAGATTAAGCATAAGAAAGGAAAGAGCACCAGATAAACAACCGCTTTTTTTTCTGGTATTTTACTTGAAAAGTCCATCTGACTGCTATGCCCCCGTTGTTCCTGAATTAAATTACTGATTCCCCACAAAAGATCCAAAGAGTTATTTAATCAGATATTAATTTACTTTTTAAAGGCATTTTATTCCATTCCGGAGTTATATTTGCAACGAAAAAAAAGGTTATTGGGGCGTATATAATTATCATATTGATCAAAAAGAAGTCAGGTAAAAAAAGGAACCATGAAAAAATATACTATTTTGTTTTTTGTTTTTGTGCTGCTTATATCGGGAAGTCTTTCCGCTCAGAATTTTCAAAGGGGAAATGGACAATTTAACGCTGCAGGAACAATAAGCGGCAGCATTATAGATTCAGTAACGTCAAAACCTATTGAATATGCCACTATCTCAGTCATGAGGAATAATGACCCTAAAGTAATTACAGGTTCTATTTCCGACATACAGGGAAAGTTTATTGTTGAGAAAGTACCGTTCGGACCTTTTAAGGTAAAAATATCCTTTATGGGTTATAATACTCTTACAAAAGATTCGGTGATTATTACTCCGCAGAGGCTCTCGGTTAATCTTGGAGTAATCAAAATCTCACAAAAATCTGTGCAGCTAAAAGGCGTTGAAGTAACGGCACAGAAAGGCGCAGTTGAATTTGCAATCGATAAAATGGTGGTTAACGTTGAAAAAACACTTCCTGCTGCTGGCGGTTCGGTTATAGACGTCCTAAAGAATACCCCTTCCGTAAGCGTGGACATGGATAATAACGTAAGCTTAAGGGGCAACACAAACCTTACCATTTTACTGGATGGCCACCCTTCAGGTGTAACTGACTCAAAAATGCTCGAGCAGATCCCGGCAAGCGCAATTGAAAAAATTGAAGTAGTAACAAATCCTTCTGCTAAATATGATGCAGACGGAACAGCAGGCATCATTAACCTTATAATGAAGAAACAGGCTGAAATGAACTGGAACGGAATGATCCAGGCTAATGCCGGTACCAGGGATAACTACGGCAGTTCTGTTAACTTGAACTTCAGACAGAATAAATGGAATATTTTCGGTAGCTATGACAACCGCTTTAACACAAGAGGAATGAGCGCCACACTGGACAGGCGTACTACTCTTGCAGAGGGGACCAGCAGCATGCACCAGGAAATGAACGGCAGATCCGGGGGATTTTCCCATAACTTAAAGCTGGGAGCAGATTATTCCATAAATGAACAGAATTCATTAAATACAACTTTGCTTTTCAATTTAGGAGGCGGCAATTTTAATCACTCCGCCGTGAGCGTTAACGACGGGCTGCTGCCCGGCTCCTCTGTCACAGGTTATACAACGCGTAACCACTCGGAAAGCAATGGCCAGTCACTTGACTATACGCTGGATTACAAGAAGAAATTTGATAAACCTGATGAGGAACTTACTGCCGACTTTTATTTTTCAAAATCAATTAACAGCGACAGTACAGACAGGGATATTCTTAATACATACATGGCACAGAATCTTTCAGCAGGACCTGAAAAGCAAAACACTTACTCCGATAACTCCAACAGGCTTATTTCCTTTAAGACTGATTTTGTTTCCCCGGTCGGTGAGGCGGGTAAGTTTGAATCGGGTTATAAAGTTATTTTCAGAGAACGCAACCTAAATTACAACGTCGAGAACTACGACTACAGCGTGAATAACTGGGTTAACGACCGCAGCCAGAGCAACGCTTTTCTTTATAAGGAACAGATCCACGCTGCCTATGTAATGTATTCCGGTCAAATAAACAAATTCAAATTTCAGACCGGATTAAGATTGGAAGAAGCACTTACACGCTCAGTTCAGCAGACACTGAATAATGAATATAAAAAGGATTATTTCTCATTTATACCGACTATTCATCTTTCACAGGAACTCTCAGAAGGACAGGAACTAAAACTCAGCTATAGCAGAAGACTTAACCGTCCTCCGCTTCAGATGATAAATCCTTTTATAAGATATATGGATCCCCAGAATGCATGGGCAGGAAATCCATATCTGAAACCTGAATATACAGACTCATATGAATTCGGCCATAACCTTATAGTTAATCAGTCCTCACTGTTTTCAAACGTGTTCTACAGACGGGTTCATGATAATATAAACCAGTTTACAGACCTTAATGAAAACAATGTAACAGTTTCTACTTTCCGCAATATTGCCGGTGTTACTTCCTATGGAATTGAGTTTAACGGGTATACCTCTCTTTTCAAATGGTGGACTCTTAATGGCGGATACAGCTATTATGGAACAAAGTTCGATCCCAATACACCGGGCCTGAGTAATACAAGTACAAGCAGGGTGTGGAATGCAAGACTTACATCTATGATAATGCTCGGCTGGGATATGGACCTTCAGTTCAACTGCTTTTATATGTCGAAAAATGTTACTCCGCAGGGAAATTCCAAAGGAATGTTTTTCTCCGATCTCGGCTTAAAGAAATCTTTCCTTGAAAGAAAATTATCTGTCAGTCTTAGAGTAAACGACGTCTTTAATGCAATGAGATTCAGAAATGAAACCCTCGGCACAAATTTCTCGGCTGTTAACAATTTCAAGCCTCAGAGTCAGATATTTACATTATCCTTTCAGTATAATATAAATAATTACAGTCCTAACCGTGATCGCAGGCCTGAAGATGATAATGGTGCGCGTGAATATGAAAATGTAGGACAAAACAGATAATTATTTATCGTGATAATCACACAGCTTTATAAGGGTTATACATTCTTATTTATGTATAACCCTTATTCTTGCCTGAAACCTTTGCAAAATTCATTAACATAGATCTCAGCTGGTAACAATAAAGTACCGGAATATGTGCCATGCAGAATAAAGAAGCC